>JAFBAP010000157.1 GCA_019247695.1 Verrucomicrobiota bacterium
GGCCGGCGCCGCTGGTCGTTCAGGCCGGCGCTGCATGACGAGCTGATGCGTGAGTTGCCGGGCGTCGACCTGGTGATTGTGTGAGGGCCGGGTGCCGGTCACACGGCGGCCGCAGCGGGGGTGGCGGGCGCAACGTAAGAGTTCACACGGCGACCACGGCGGGCCACGGCGACCACGGCGGGAAGAGGAAAGAGTTCGGAGTTCGGCGTTCGGAGTTCGGCGTTCGGCGTTCGGCGTTCGGCGTTCGGCGTTCGGAGCGGCAGCATGGGGGTGGGTGCGAGTGTCAACCTTGGAGTTGCCGCCAAGTCCTCAATCTGTGTCAATCTGTGTAATCTGTGGATGGATCCTCTTTTCTGCGTTCTTCTGCGTGTTCTGCGGATGATTCTGTCTTCCCGCGGTGTGAGCGTGCCCTTCGGGGGAGATCGGACTTGGTTCTACGACCCTTCCGAACTCCGAACTCCTTTCCCCCTCTTCCCGCCGGGGTCGCCGTGTTACGCCGTGGCGCCGTGTGATTCCACTTCCGCCAGTAAACGGCGGACGTGTTCCAGGGCGCGCGTACCGGTTTCGGAGGTGATTCGCGCGGAGACGGCGTCCAGGTAACGGTGGGCGTTACGCAACGTCTTCGGCATTTTGGAAGTTCCGCGCCGGTGGGACACGTTATCGTAAATGTCGGCCAGCTTGACGAGGCAGACCGGTTCGGGTGCGGACGCCAGCCTGGCAACGTAATCGGCTTCCCGTTCCTCTTCGGGCAGGTCCTGCGCTTTGGTCAGATTGGCGACCCAGGCTGCGGCTTCTTCACCGAAGTCCGCCGCGAGTTCTTCTTTTGTGACGGGGGTGTCTTCGAGCACGTCGTGAAGGGCGGCCGCGGTAAGGGTGAGCGGGTCCTGAAGGTTGAACAGGTGCCGCACGACCCAGGTCACACCAATGACGTGCGCGTGGTAGGGCGTCACCCCATCTGCCAGGGTTTGATGCCGGTGCACGCGGGCCGCGAAAGAGAGGGCCCGCCAGGTCTTATGAAAATCGGAATCCAATTCCCCCGCCATGGTTACGTTCCCGTTTCAGATCATTCAGCATTCAGGATGGCGGCGGAAGCAGTATACCCGTGGAGGAAGGTCTGGGACCCGACGGGGCCGATCTCACCGTTGCAGAAAAACCCGGCGAGCGGCAAATCCCCGATGGTTTCGGCGATGACCGAGGGATCATGGTTCAACACGCCGAAAAGGTTGCGGCCGCGCCCTACGCACGAGAAAAGCAGTATGGCCAAAGGGGCTCGGCAGCGCTGCCGGGCCCGTCGACCCGCCTCGACGAGGTCTGAATGGGCGGAGCGCATGTCGCGCAGTTGGAACTGCACCGTCTGACCGACCCGGGGAAACGCGCCGACCGCCAAAGCACCCAATTGGGGATCCGCGCCCAGAATGTTACGGATCAAAAAGTCGCCTAGTTTGAATTCGTCGATGTATTCCGAGACGGCCAAACCAAGGAACAGGTTGTTGCGGACCGAGGTGCGCTCCAGCGCGGGGATGCTGAGAAAAGCGTTCTCCAAGGCCTGATAGGCGGGAATATTCCCGATCTCAAGGATAAGATTATCCTCGGCCTTGGTGATCGGCAGCGGTTCGCCGATCGGGCGGCAACCCTGGCTGACGAGGGACTCAACGGTCACGCCCGCGGTAAAGCCCACGGCGACCAATACCGCATCGACCACGTCTCCGTCTTTCACCAGAAAATATTCGTTATCCGGCGCTCCCGCGATGCCTCCCACGGTAGGTGTACCCGGGTAAGCTTGATTCCAGGTCGCGAGCCAGCCTTCCAGCCCGTCAAACGCAGGGTTAGTTACAACGACCCAGGCGTGGGCTTTGTCCGGAGAAATTCCGGTAAACCGATGCCAAAAAGACGCATCATCAACGGCGTCGAGGTCGTCTTCGGTGATGGCGAAAGTTTCGAAGCTGCCGGCCGGCAATGACAGCAGCAGGAGGCTAAAGCCGGCTTGCTCAAGCTCGATCCGACGACCCAGGACGCCGGAGCCGGAACACCCGATCAATTGCGAAACGTGCCCGTGGAGCCGGATCAATTCGAGGCTGTCCTCAAGGTTCTCAGCCCATTCACGCGTCGCAAAGAAAAATCCCAGCGAGGCGTTAGTCCCCATTTGCTCCCGCAACGCCGTCGTCGCCTCAATGAGAGCCGACTCGGAGTAGGAGCCTGTATGTACGTGGGACACTGCTTTGGGGGTCATTCTTGCAATTTACTGGACGGCTTGCGGAATCAAAGTCCGTTGGTTAAAGGCCGAGCATTTTCGTCCTCAGGTTTTGACGGCGGCCCGGCCCGTGGCCTTTCACTTCGTATAGATTCGATTTAGAGGAACCATATGCGCGTAGTTATTACCGGCGGCCCGAGCAGTGAGCCGATTGACGAAGTCCGGATCCTGACGAACACGTCGTCGGGCGAACTGGCGGTCACCCTGTATGACCGGTTCATTGACGCCGGGCACGACGTTGAGCTCCTTCTCGGAGAAGGAGCGCGCCACGGGCGGGGTGGCGCCCGGCATTTCGATCGCAACGAGGCCCTTGCGCGCATGCTGGCCGCAATCGCCAGAGCCGATGAGGTCGACCTGGTGTTGCACGCGGCGGCACTGGCCGATTTTTCCGTTACTCCGGTCGACGCGGCGGGCGCGCCCCTGACCGCGGCGAAGATTTCCAGCCGGTCTGAAGGCGTGCGTCTCCTGCTGGTTCCGAAACCCAAGATCATTACCGACCTGCGCAAGTTTTTTCGTAACGCCTACCTGGTCGGGTGGAAGCTGGAGCATGAGGGCGACCGGGCGGCATTGATCGAAACGGCGCGACAGCAGGTGCGTGCCAATCACCTAAACGCGTGCGTCGTCAACGGGCGTGCCTACGGTCCGGGGCTCGGTTTCTGCACCGAAGCCGGCCTTATCCACGGGGCGCCGGGTAAGGCGGCGTTTGCCGATTACGTGGTGTCGTTCGCCGAGGGCGGGTTTCAAAGGTAATGTTCGTGTCACGGGCCGTATGCGTTGCTTTTACCTTTCGGACTATTATTACCCGCTGCCTCCGGCCCATCCTTTCCCGATGGAGAAGTTTCCCCAGGCCTATGATCTCCTGATCACTGAAATGCCCGGCCTTGAGATTTGCCGGGCGCCGCTGGCCTCCGTTGAAGATCTGCGACGCGTGCACGTCGAGGAATACCTGGTTAAGCTTTCGCATGCCGGTTTGAGTCCGAGCGAGGCGTTCCGGCTGGGGTTTGAGTGGACGCCTGAACTCTTTGTGCGGTGCCGTTACGAAACCGGCGGAACGGTGGCGACCCTGGCGGCAGCGCTGGATGACGGTTTGGCGGCCAACCTCGCCGGCGGTACCCACCACGCTTTTCCCGGGCGCGGCCTCGGGTTCTGTCTCTTGAACGACGTCGCGGTGGCTATTCGCCGGCTGCACACGGAAAAACCCGGGCTCCGCGTCCTGGTGGCCGATACCGATGCGCACCAGGGGAACGGCACCCACGCGATCTTCCGGGACGACCCGCGCGTTTTCACCTATTCGATTCACGTTGAGAAAAACTATCCTACGATCAAGGAGCCAGGCGATCTGGATGTGGGGCTGCCCCGCTGGGTCGATGGCGCCGGTTATCTCACGCAGTTGCAGGCGACACTGCCGCGCGTCGTTGAAGATTTTGAACCTGATCTGGCAGTCTGGATCAGCGGGGCAGACCCCCACGAGAACGACCGGTTCGGCCAGATGCGGCTTACGAGCACCGATCTGGAAACGCGGGACCGGTTTGTGGCGTCGCTCTGCCGGGAGTTCGAGGTCCCTCTGGCCGTCCTTTACGGCGGCGGCTACAACCGCGTCCCGGGTATGACCGCACGTTTGCACGCCAACTCCGTTAAAACGACGTTCGACGTCTATCACGGCTGAACGACGAACCCTCCAAGCACCAGGCCGCCCTTGAGCATCTCGTCGAGCACGGGGAGGAACCCATGGATGTTTTCTTCGCCACGGCGTCGCCGGGGATTTCCATGGCGAACCGCCTTCCTTAATCGGCGGAAGTGAAGGGGAGTGGTTACCTCCCTTTTGCCGGGCTTACTCTCTGTCGGAACGACGGAGGGGTACACCTTTTGGCGCTGCGCGGCCAGAGCAGGGTAGTTCCGTCACGCCGTTGAGGGTGCAGCTTTGACCGGTCAGAAAACCTTCTGGGCCAATCCCCACCCGAGCGCCACCCCCCCCAAACAGAGGCCGGTCGACGCAAAAATGTTTACCAGCGCGCTGACCCAGCGTCCGCTCAAGACCAGACTCCAGGTCTGAAGGCCGAAAGCGGAAAACGTCGTTAACCCGCCGCAAAAGCCAACCGCGACAAAAACCTTTACCAGTGGAGCCCAGAAGGCGGCATCGTGGGTCACGAGCCACCCCGCGGCAAACCCGATGACCCACGAGCCGACCACGTTTACGGTCAGGGTGCCGTAAGGAAACGTTGCGCCGAACCGCTGCGCGACCATCCCGGACAGCCAAAAGCGGCACATGCTTCCGGCCGCTCCACCGACGAATGCCAAAATCAACGCCAGCAGAGTCATTGGTCGATTAACTTTTTAGGAGGTTGTGGAACTTGAACAAGGCGCGGGGAACGGGCCTTGCAGCAACCTTCCCAAGCCAAATGCCGAGCAAACACAGGGCATGCGAAAGGCCGATATTAAGCCAGAGGTCGACGAAGCGGGCGTGCTGCAGGGCGTCGAAGGAAAGCAGACTGAACGAGCTGAAGGTGGTGTAACCGCCGCAGAAGCCGACCATCAAGAACAACCTGCTCATCGGCCCAAGGTATATGTCCCCGGACGGGTCCGAAACAAAGTTGAGGAACGAGATGAGGAAGCAGCCGGAAACGTTGATCGCCAAAACGGCGAGTGGAGGCCAAAGCCGCATCGTGGCCACCCACTCCGAGATCCCGAAACGCATCAAGGTTCCGATTCCCCCGCCGAGGGCCACCAACCAATACCTGCGCATAAACTCGGTCATGTGTCATTACCCGTCGTTGACGGGAAGGAGTCATCAGCCCGGACAGGGCGGTTTGCCGGAATGCCGGCCGGGCTAAATACGCGCGAATCGGGATCAGATCAATCCATTGCACGTACGTTTTAGGCGGACGCGCGCCAGGGCAACGCTTAAAAACCACGCCAACCTGGTGCCTCGGACCGGGGTTTTCGGCGACCTGAACGTCGACCAGGTCATCGCCGCGATCACCGGGTCGCGCAAAGGGGCCGGCTCGCCTTTTAGGATGGTGCGCGATGCAGGGTTTGAACCTGCGGCCCCTTGCGTGTGAAGCAAGTGCTCTACCACTGAGCTAATCGCGCATTTTACGGGAGAACCGGAGGTTAGGGGCTGGAGGCCGGAATTGCAACCGGAATGTGCGGCCACAGCGAGGAGGGCGGGCACCACGTAAGAGTTCACACGGTCACACGGCGGCCACAGCGAGGAGGGCGGGCACCACGTAAGAGTTCACACGGCGAACACGGCGAGCCACGGCGACCACAGCGGGAAGACTAAATCATCCGCAGAACACGCAGAAGAACGCAGAAAAGAGGAATCATCCACAGATTACACAAATTGACACAGATTAAGAGGACCCGGCGGCAGCTCTAAGGTTGACACTCGCACCCACCCCTCATGCTGCCCCTCCGAACTCCGAACTCCTCTTCCTCTTCCGCCGTGGTCGCCGTGGCTCGCCGTGTTCGCCGTGTGAACTCTTACGTGGTGCCCGCCAAACCCGCTGTGGCCGCCGTGTGACCGTGTGAACTCTTACGTGGTGCCCGCCCTCCTCGCTGTGGCCGCCGTGTGCCGGACATTGCTTGTTTGTCTCGGTTTAGGTTAGGCTGTTGGCTCGATGGTGCCGATTTTCTCCGTTAGCCAGATCACGCGCCGGGTGCGCGACCTCTTGGAAAGCAACTTCGGTCTGATTTGGGTGGAAGGAGAAATCTCGAACTACCGCAAACAATCCTCCGGGCACCATTATTTCACGCTGAAGGACGATCGAGCCCAGCTGAGTTGCGTGATGTTTGCGCGGGCCTGCGCGGCGGGCAACCCGGTTTCGCTGGGAGACGGCTTGCACGTTCAGGCGTACGGCGAACTCACGGTCTACGAAACGCGCGGCCAATATCAGTTGGTGGTCACGCTCGTCCAGACGAAGGGCCTGGGCGTCCTGCAGGCAAAATTTGAGGCCTTGAAGCAGAAGCTCCAGCTGGAAGGTCTTTTCGACGCCGGCCGGAAGCGTCCATTGCCGAAATTTCCGACCCGGGTGGCGGTGGTGACTTCACCGACCGGGGCCGCCATCCAGGACATGTTGAACATTCTGCAGCGGCGCAGCCCCTGGTTGCGCGTACTGGTTTACCCGGTCCGTGTCCAGGGCGCGGGTGCGGCAGTCGAGATTGCCGAGGCCATCAAATGCCTGAGCGAACGCGCGTCGCAACTGGCGATCCAGGTCGTGATCGTGGGTCGGGGCGGCGGCAGTTTTGAGGACCTTTGGGAATTTAATGAGGAGGTCCTCGTTCGGGCGATTCACGCCTGCTCGGTGCCGGTGATTTCGGCGGTGGGCCACGAGATCGACTTCACCATTGCGGATTTTGTAGCTGACGTCCGCGCACCGACCCCAAGCGCGGCCGCCGAACTCGTCGCTCCTGAGATTAACGCCCTCACCAGCCATTTACAGCGTTTGCGGGCCGGCCTGGATCGTGCGGCCCGGCAAGCCCTGGAGGTACGCCGGCTCCATTTGCGCCAGCATACCGTGTCGGTGTTTCTGCGGGAACCGCTTCGCATATTCCAGGAGCGCCAGCAGCGGCTGGATCAGCTCGAAGGCCGGTTGCAGACCTTTCCCCAGGCAACCCTGGAAAAGATGCGTGCCCGGGTGCATCAACTTGATGCGTTGGTACAGGCCTTGCGCCCGGCCCAACAGATCCAACTGGCGCGCCGTGACCATCAACACCTTCAGAATCGGCTGGTTACCGCGATGGCCGCGCGGCTCGATGACCATCACGAGCGCCTGCTCGCGGCGGTCCGTCACTTGCGCCTGCTGGGCCCGCAACAGACCCTCGAACGCGGCTACTCAATCACCCGGGATGACCAGGGACGCGTGATCCACAGCACTGCCCAAGTGCGGCCCGGAGCAACGATCCGCACCCAGGTCAGCGACGGCGAAATCATCTCCGCCGTTCCGGAAGCCCGTCTTCCCTAGCGGAGTTCAAGGCCGGCGGAACCCGCATCATGGGGTTCTGGCCAGGATCGTGACATCTTCCGCCGCCGTCTTTTCCGGTTCGGGGGCCGGGGGCGGCTCCGGCTGGCGGTACTCGTGCTTCTTGAAGCCTACGGTAGCCAGCGGCGGCAAGGTAATCACGATGGAATGGCTCTTTCCTTGCCACGCAATCGGTTCAGCGTGCATGCCGCCGTAGTTCCCGACATTGCTGCCGCCGTAGGTTTCCGCGTCCGTATTCAGGATTTCCTCGTACCAGCCCTCTCCGGGCACGCCGATCCGGTAATGGCGGCGCGGGACCGGGGTGGCGTTGACCGCAAAGATGAACGGTGCACCGTACCTGGCTTTCCGCATGAACGCCACAACGGAGTTCTCCCAGTCATGGAAATCGATCCACTCAAAGCCCTCGTACGTGTCGTCGAGTTCGAAAAACGCCGGCTCGGTTTTATAGAGGTGGTTGAGGTGCTGGATCAGCCGGACCAAACCCCGGTGCATCGGAGAATCCAGCAGGTGCCAGTCGAGGCTGCGATTATGGTTCCATTCCTGCCATTGGGCGAATTCCTGACCCATGAACAGGAGTTTCTTGCCGGGGTGCGCATACATCCAGGCATAGAACAGGCGCAGGTTGGCAAACTTCTGCCACCAGTCGCCGGGCATCTTGTTGATCATCGAACCCTTGCCGTGCACCACTTCATCATGGCTCAGCACCAGGATGAAGTGTTCATGGAACGCGTAGATGAGCGAGAAAGTGGCGTCGCCGTGGTGATACTTCCGGTGAACCGGTTCCCGGCTCATGTAGAGGAGGAAGTCGTGCATCCATCCCATGTTCCATTTGAAGCCAAAGCCGAGGCCTCCTAGGTAAGTCGGGCGCGAGACACCAGGCCACGCGGTGGATTCCTCCGCGATGGTCATGATGCCGGGATAACGCTCGTAGCAGACTTCATTGAAGCGCTTCATGAAGTGGATGGCTTCCAGGTTCTCCCGGCCGCCGAAGACGTTCGGTACCCATTGGCCTGGTTTCCGTGAGTAATCCAGGTAAAGCATCGAGGCCACCGCGTCGACGCGCAAACCGTCGATGTGGTACTCGTCGAGCCAATACAAGGCGTTTCCGATCAGGAAATTGCGGACTTCATTGCGCCCGTAGTTGAAGATGAGCGTGCCCCAGTCCATGTGTTCGCCCTGACGCGGGTCGGCGTGCTCGTAGAGGCGGGTACCATCGAACTGGGCCAGGCCGTGGATGTCCTTCGGGAAGTGGCCGGGAACCCAGTCAAGGATGACGCCGATATCCGCCTGGTGGCAGCGATCGACGAAATTACGGAAGTCGTCCGGGTTTCCAAAGCGGCTGGTGGGGGCGTAATACCCGGTAACCTGGTAACCCCAGGAGCCATCAAACGGGTGTTCCGCCACCGGCAGGAGTTCGATGTGCGTGTAGCCCAGGTCCTTGACGTAGGGTATGAGGCGATCGGCGAGTTCGTGGTAGCTGAGGTACCGGTTGTTTTCCTCCGGCACGCGTGCCCAGGAACTAAGGTGGACTTCGTAGACGCTGACCGGTTCCCGCTGCCATTGCTTGCGGTCGCGCGCTTCCATCCATGCCTGGTCGCTCCAGGTGTAACGGCCCAGGTCGAAGACAAGGGAGGCGGTCTGAAGCCCGTGCTGGCCGTAGAATGCGAACGGATCACTCTTCAGAACGTTGTGACCAAAGCAGTTACGCACCTCAAATTTGTAGTGGGCCTGCTCGCGGATGTCGGGAATAAAGATTTCCCAAATGCCGGCTTCGGGCCGCCGCCGCATCGGGTAGACGCGGCCATCCCACCCATTGAAATCGCCCACGACGCTCACCCGCTGGGCATTCGGCGCCCAGACGGCGAAGGTGGCTCCGGCGTGGCCGTTGATCGTGGTGAGGTGAGACCCTAATTTTTCATAAACATTGTAGTGGTTTCCCTCCTTGAAAAGGTGCATGTCCAGTTCACCCAGGATCGGCCCGAACGAATACGGGTCGGCGAGCTGCACGGCATCCCCGTTCCAGTTCGTCACCTCCAGCAGGTAATCGAATCGCGGCACGTCCTCGCCGATAGCCGCTTCAAAGAATCCTTCCTCGGCGACCCGGTTTGCGTCGAAGCGCCGCGATGTATCATTCCGATCAATCACGGTGAGGGTTTTGGCTTCGGGGCGAAATGCTCGTACAACGAGCTGATTTCCGGCTTGGTGAAGCCCGAGGATAGCGAATGGATCGTCGTGCTCGGCACGCAGGATTCGGTGGATATCGTGGGGGGCAATCGTCGGGGTCATGCTAATCTCCTCAACAAAGGTTCCATTTGCTCAAGGTAGAATTTTTGGGCCGAGTGTCCACGAATCAAGCACTTCCGGCTCAGGTACGTCGGGTCGTTCTCCAATGCGTGCATAATGGTCTCGGCGATCTTTCGGGGTGAACTGCGCAGATCAAACGTCACTGAATTGAACGGAACATGGGTGCGCAACGGTTCTATGGCCGAACAAAATATCGGTAAGCGAAACGCGGCCGCTTCAAGGGGCGGCAGCCCGAAACCCTCCTGGCGGGTCGGGTAAATGACGCCGTCAGCCATGAGGTACAAACTTCTGAGCTGGTTTGCGTCGACGAAAAAATGCTCGTTGACCCAGACCACGCCGGCGGCGACGTCCAGATCGTGCGCTCGCCGCTTGAGTTCGTCCAGGTAAGTCCGGTCACCCGGTCCGTGCGGATTGGCGGCGCCCGAGATAATAAGCGTGGCCGGGTACTCGAGGTCGCGGCAGGCTGCCAGCACGTCGATGGCAAGCTCGAGATTTTTCCGGCGCAAAATGCGGGTTGGGTAGAACAGCAGGGCCGCCTTGGGTTGCAGCGGGGCGAGCAGCGCGTAGGCCTCGTCGGTGATGCCAAGGGTCGACGCCAGATCGATCCCGTTAGGGATGACGGCTTCGACCCGCGTTCCCGTCATGGCCAGGAACTCCAGCGCGCGCGTTTCGGAAATCGCGACGTAATGGACGGGGGATTGGAAGCTGCGCAGGACGTCAAAGGCGGGGCTGCGGGGCACCTGGTAATCGGGGTTGACCGCGGCGAGGTCATGCGTCCAGGCGACCACGGGCAGTCCGGACCTGGCCAACCGGATCAGGGCATGGGTGGCGGCCAGATTGAATGGCATCGTAAGGAGGTTGTGCGCGATGGCGACGTCGACTCCGACGAGGTGCTGGCGCAAGGCCGTTTCAACCGCCTGCACCCGGTCCTGGACGAATTCCTCGGCGGTTTGGCCGGCCGCCGTTGCCCTGCCCGGTGGAGGCTCAAGCCGGGACGAGGGTGCGCTGCTTAGGTCCGGAACGATCCGTACCGGCACATGCCTTGCGAAGGGTTGTCCCTGGCCGCACAGGACCATGACCCGATGCCCGCCGGCCGCCAGCAAACGCGCTTGCTGGCTCAGCACGGTTTCGACCCCGCCGATCACCGGCGGGCAGGTGTAATGGAGGAGGGCAATGTTCATTCGTCGGCCCACGCGCCATTCTCCTTTAGCATGGACGGCGCGACGGCAAAAGGCGCCGTGGGCAAGCCGTTTCCCCCCCACGAACCTTGCCGGGCGGTTGCAGGTTTCGGCTTGCAACCTGGCGGAATGGTTCTACCCTTCGGATTCCACCGCGCCAGGGTAGCTCAGTGGTAGAGCAGGGGACTCATAAGCCCTTGGTCGGGAGTTCAAATCTCCCCCCTGGCACTTTACCAGCCAGATCGAGGCCGGCACGCGAACGTTGCTTGATCCGCAGCCCGATTCTCGTAGGATGAGAGATCTTGTATGGATTTGCTGCACCAACCCATGTTTTGGGCTTTCATCGGGGGATTTTTCCTCGGGTTGATAGGCGTTGTTTTCCTCGCCTTGCGTTTTGCCGACGCAAAAAAAGAAGTTCGGCGCTTGAAGCGGCACTTGTCCGACAAGCTCGAACTGGAATCCGAGGCGACGAACCGCCTCCGGATCGACTTGCAGGAGCTCAAACAGCAGAATGAGAATCTGCGGATAAAAATTGCCAATCTCAACCAGGTGTCGGACCGCCGGCTCCAGCGTGAATTGGAGATCTTTGCCCGCGCGGAGCGCTGGATGGTGTCGAGTTCACCCGGGTTTCCCGCTATCTGGGAGGAAGCCAAACGCAGCGCGATCAATGACCTGGAACAGGAAGAGCAGGGTCGCAGCCTCCCGCAGCGCGTGTTTAATGCGTTGCTTAATCGCTCAAGCGGCTCAAGCGGCTCCAATACTCCGGCCGTCCCGAGCCGTCCCCAGGCTGATAACCTTCGCGACGCGCACGGAACGTGAATTGGCTGGCCGGGGTTGACAGCCGGTGAGAACCGGTTAGCTTCCCCTCCCTTTGAGTTAAGCTTATGGCCAACACCAAATCCGCAGCGAAACGTGCTCGTCAAACCGAGCGCCGTACCCTGCAGAACAGAATCGTCATGACCGGCGTCCGTACCCAGCAGAGAAAGCTGGCGACAGCTCTTTCGGCCGGTGACCACGCCCAGGCGCAAGCGGCTCTGCAGATGTTGGCCTCCAAGCTCGACAAAGCGGCGAAACGGGGTGTGGTTCACCGCAACCTGGCGAGCCGCCGTAAGAGCCGCGCAAACAAGGCGGTTCTGAAACTGGTTGGCAAGGCCAAGGCGGCTGCGGCGACGGCAGCGGAAGCAGGCCAGGGTTCCGAAGCGGACCAGACACCGGCCTGATCGTCCAGGTACCCGCCTGGATGTGACCCAGGCGCCCGCCTGGATGGGATTAGATCAGGTTGCCCATAAGTTCCGGGCGGACGGCCAGCCGGCTGAAAGCTTGCCGGAGGGGGAGGGGCAGGTCCAGGAAGAGCACGACCATTTCGTACCAGGCTGGTTCGTCCAGACGCGGATCACAGCTGACGACGACTCCGGTTACTTCCTCGCAAAGACGCGGTTCACTTGCGCCGCGGCTTTCTATACAGAGCCGGACGGCGAGTTGCGTGCCGAGCGTGAATCGCCAGGGTGACCTGAACCGGAGCCCGGTTTCACTCAGAGCGAGCTGGCCGAAATGGCCCAGGAAAGAGTCGGCACCATAATCCAGATAAATTTCATAATCGGCCTTTGCGGCCGTGGAAGCAGAACAATTCATCCGCCGACCCAACCTCGTTCAAAGCTATTCCGGATTGCGCGACAGTCAAGATGGCTCCTCCATTTCAGCCTCAACCTCTTCCATAATTCGGCGGGCCAGCCGTCCGAGCAGGCAGGTGGTGAGGATGGTCAACACAAATCCCGCCCCCCACGCCAGGTAGTCATGAACGATAGGATGCCTGTTGCCGCGTGCCATCTCGATTCCAAACTGGCCCAGGGTGCCGATGAACGAGTAAAAGAAAAGCCCCGGCGTTTGTCCGACGGCGATCCAGAGCAGGCACTTTTTCAGGTCCACCCGGGTCAGGCCGTAGAGGTAATTTAGCAGACTCGACGGCGCCAGAGGATTTAATTGCGAAAGAACCACGATCTTCCAGCCGTGCCGGCTGATGGCGTGATCGAGCAGGTGCAATCGCCGGTTACTGCGCAACAGCTTTTCGATCCGCTGGCGGCCGAGGCTTCGGGCGATGATAAATGCGGCCGCCGCGCCGAGCAGATTGCCCCCCAACACGAGAATGAATCCCCACCAGAGTCCGAAGAAGAAACCGCCACCGATGCTGAGCACGCCGCCCGGCAGCAGCAGCAGATTGCAAATGGCGTACGCGAACGGGTAGACGAGCCCGCTCCAGAGGCCAAGGTGTTCAACGGTACTCCGGGCGTTCGCCAGCCATTCGAGCAGGGGGTAGCGCATCGAGAGGAAAAAGACCACCGCAAAGGCCAGCAGCAATCCGCCCAACTGGATGACCCAGGCCCAGGAGAACTTAGGATAGACCTCGGACGAACTGGGCGAGTTCAGCGGTGGTGTCATACGCTAGAAATGGAGTGATCAGGTAAACGCCCGGAAAGTATTCAAGCGCAGTCCGGGCGATCTCTTTGGCGATTTCTACCCCGAGTTTGCGCCCCTCCGGCCCCTGGACGCCCGCCATGCGCGCACGCACCCCGTCCGGGACGACGATGCCCGGCACCTCATGGTGTAAAAACTCCGCCTGCCGATGGTTAAGTAGGGGCCAGATTCCCGTCAGGATCGGTACCCCGAAACCTTTCGTGTGTTCATACATCGATTTCACGAGCGTGCAGTCGAAAACAGGCTGCGTCATAACGTAGCTGGCCCCTGCTTCCAACTTTCGCTCCAGGCGCTTGAGCTGAGCGTCAAGGTTCTTGGCGTTTGGATTAAAAGTGCAGCCGACGACGAAGTGGGTGGGGTACTTGATGGTTTTCCCGGCGAAATTGTACCCCTGGTTGAGGCCGCGGATGATCTGCATCAACTGGATGGAGTTGACATCATAAACCGACGTTGCGCCGGGTTGGTCACCGAACTTGGCCGGATCGCCCGTTAATGGGAGGACGTGCCGGATGCCGAGCGCGGCGATGCCCATCAGCTCGCTTTGCAGCCCGATAAGGTTCCGATCCCGGCAACTCAGGTGCAGCAGGGGCATGATGTTGTACTTCTGTTTGAGCACGGCGGCGATCGCCAGGTTGCTTACCCGCAGGATGGCGAGCGAATTGTCGGCCAGGGTGATCACGTCAACGCCGGCGTCGACCAGCATCTGGGCACCCTCGTAGTACCTTTCGAGATCCAACGTTTTCGGGGGATCGAGCTCGCAGACGACGACCCGATCGCCGCGCGCCATCAGGTCCAGGATGCTGGTTTCCGCGGGGCGCTTTTTGCGGGCGTCCTCCGGCGTTCGCAGGCTGGAAATCACCGGTTTGGAACGGACCGGCTTCAGATCCGCGATTGCGCGCGCCATCTCGCGGATGTGGGCGGGCCCGACGCCGCAACATCCGCCAACCAGGCGCGCACCGTGTGCCACAAACTCGCGGGCGGCGTTGCCGAAGTATTCGGGCGCAGGGTTATACAGAAACCGGCCATCCTGGTAACGGGGATAACCTGCATTCGGAAAGGCGCTGATGATAAAGTCGCCCGGGATGCGCTGCAGGATGCGGGTCATCGCGTGGGGACCGGTCACGCAGTTGACCCCGACGACGTTCGCGCCGGCACGGGTCAGATCCCGGAACGCCTGCACGATGGGCAGGCTCGAGGGCAGGCGCCCTTCTTCAGACCCGACGAGGGAGCAAATGGCGGGAATGGCAGGATCCAGCTTGCGCAGTTGTTGCAGGGCCAACCGGATTTCCTCGAAGTCAATGAACGTCTCGAAAAAGATGACGTCGATGCCGGCCTCCAGCAGGGCCGTAAGTTGTTCTGTAAATGCCTGGGCCGGGTCAATGTGCCCCGCGCTCGCCTCTTCGAGGGTGATGCCCAGCGGGCCGACGCTGGCCGCCACGTACACAGAATGGCCCGCAGCCACTTGGCGCGCCAATCGGACCGACGCCTGATTGAAGGCCCTCACCTGCTGTTCCAGGCCGTGGCGGTGAAGGCGGACGGCATTGGCGCCGAACGTGTTTGTTTCAATCAGGCGTGCACCTGCCGCCACATAGGCAGCGTGAACGTCGGATATAAGCTGGGTCTGGGTAACCGAAAGCTCTTCGAAACACGCGTCGATCGAGACACCCGCAGCCATGAGTTCCGTGCCCATGGCTCCGTCGCCGCAAATTACCGAGTCTCCCAATTCCGTCACTAGATCCATCGCCGAACGAGTGTACCCGACACATCGGGGGTAGCGTGCAAGTATCGGTACCGAACGCCATTTGTCATCACTTCTTTTTGCGTCCCGGGATCTGCGGAGCCGCCATTGCCGCCGTCACCTTCTCCGCCGGGGGTCGAGCGCGTCCCGCAAACCGTCTCCGAGAAAATTGAGCGCCAGGAGGGTTACGGCCATGGCAAGGGCTGGAAAAATGAGCAGCCACCAGTAGCCCTTGATGGGGTTGATGGCCTGTGCGCCGTCGCTCAGGAGCAGGCCCCAACTGGCCAAGGGCGCTTGCACGCCCACGCCGAGGAAACTCAGGAATGACTCGTCGAGGATCACGGCGGGGATGGTCAGGGTAAGGTAAACGATGGCGATTCCCAGCAGGTTCGGCAGTAGGTGGCTGAAAATGATGCCGGCGTGAGTCTGGCCGACGGCGCGCGCAGCCGTCACGAACGGATGGGCTTTCAGGCTGAGAACCTGGCCGCGCACGATTCGCGCCATCGTCAGCCACTCGGTGAGGCCGAGGCAGAGCACCAGGATCATGATCTTCGAATAGCCGATCCACGTGCGCAGGCCTCCGGCATCGAGGAACCGCCGCAAAATGGGATCCAGGGTGCTGATCAGAACGAGAAGAAAGATCAGGCGCGGGATGGCGTAGAGCACGTCGACGATGCGCATCAAGGTTGAGTCGAGCGTTCCGCCCACGTAGCCGGCCACCAATCCGTAAGTGATGCCCACCCCGAAGCTTATGGCTGCGCCCGCCGCACCCACCAGAAGGGAGATTTGCGCCCCGAGCAGGACGCGATAAAACAGGTCCCGGCCGTTGAGGTCGGTGCCGAACCAATGGCCGGGGCCGGGCGGCAGGAAGCTGTCGCGGGACACGTCTCCCAACGGGGCAGGCAGCAGCGCCGGGCCGAGGACGGCCAGCAGGGTCACCGCGGCGATCACTGCGGCCGGGCCCCAGAGGGCAGCCCGCCGCCACCGGTCTGACCGGCTTGACTCGTCACTCATATAACACGATCCGGGGATCAAGCACCCCGTAAAGCAGGTCGACGGCCAGGTTAAAAACCACGAGGAGGGTGCAGTAAACAATCACCACCCCTGCCAGCAGAAATCCATCCCGGTTCAGCACCGAGTTGACGAAAAAGCCGCCGGCGCCGGGGATGCTGAAAATGCTTTCGACCACGATGGAACCGGTCAGGAGATTCGCCGCGAGCGGGCCGAGATAAGACACGACCGGCAGAATCCCGACCCGCAGCGCGTGCCGGCAAACCACGCTGAAGTTGCTGAGGCCCTTGGCGCGGGCGGTCCGCACGAAGTCCTGCCCGAGCACTTCAAGCATGCTCGCGCGCGTCAGGCGGGCGATGTAAGCCGCGTAAGGCGCTGCCAGGGTGATCGAGGGGAGGATCAGGCTCCGTGCATCTCCCCAGCCGCCGACCGGCAGCAATGGGATCGTGAACGAGAGAAGCAGGATAAGCAGCGGGCCGATGACGAACGACGGCAGGCAGATGGCCACCAGGGCCAGCAGCATCACGGTGCGGTCGATCCAGGGTTGCCGCGCGGACGCGGCCAGGCTGCCGAAGGCAACCCCGGCGGTCACGGCGAGGGCAAAAGCGATCCCGCCTAAAGTGGCGGACACAGGCAGGGCGTCGGCCAGGATTTCGTTGACCGAACGGTTCCGGTACTTGGTCGACAAGCGCAAATCCCCGCGGGCCAGGTCGCCGAGGTAATTGGCGTATTGCGCCAGAATCGGGCCGTCGAGCCGGTACTTGGCGCGCAACTGGGCCTCAACCTGCTCCGGCAGCTTGCGCTCGCGGTCGAACGGCCCACCCGGCATCAGGTGAATCAGGAAAAAAGTTACGGTGACGACGCAAAAGAGGACCCCGAAAAGGCTCAGCGCACGCCTTAACACGAAGCGGACCATGGCAGCCGGCGCACGCGTCAGAACCGCACGAGCGTGTGCGCGGGGACGTTGCCCAGACGTTCACGCCCGTTCAGAAACAAGAGTTCGATAAAAAAGAGCGCTGCCTGCACCGTCCCGCCCATCTGTTGGACCAGATGAATCGCCGCCCCGGACGTGCCGCCCGTGGCCAGCAGATCGTCAACCAGCACCACGCGTTCGCCTGAAGAAATGGCGTCGACGTGCATCTCCATCTCCGCCGACCCGTACTCGAGCTGGTAGGCGAATGAAATGCTCCGGTAGGGCAGTTTGCCCTTCTTACGCACCGGGATAAATCCGCACTTCAGCTTGTAGGCGACGGCTGCCCCGAAAAGGAAGCCGCGCGCGTCGATCCCGACAATTTTGTCCGGCCGGTTTTTGGCCGCCTCATCCGCCAGGATGTCGATTACGGTGTTAAAGAGTTTTGGATCTGACAAAATCGGTGTTATGTCTTTGAAAGTGACTCCAGGTTTCGGAAAATCTGGGACGTCGCGAATGGCCGCCTGGAGCTGTTCAACGGTTATCCCGCTCATAGTTGGCCGACCGTAGCAGTTCTTTGCGTCCATGCACCCTGTTTTTGTAAGCGTTGTGAATGCCGAGCCGGACCGCATCTGGATAGTGCTCGCGGCGATCTGCTTTCTTTTCGGGTCGGTCTACTCTGCGTACGCCCTGGCGATGGCAAAAGCGTTGCCGCGTTGGGTGAACCTGTGCACTTTGGGAGTGGGTTTCATTCTGCAGACCGGTTTTCTCTACGTGCGCGGACATGCGATCGGGCGCTGTCCGATCACCAACCCTTTTGAGGTAATCGTGTTCATGAGCTGGTCGATCTCGTTGATCTACCTGGTGGTGGGATCCAGCTACCGGCTCTCTCTGCTGGGCGGGTTCACCGCGCCCGTCGTCGCCGTCATGTGCCTGGGTGCCCTGCTCCTGCCGGCTTCGCGCCCTGCGTTGCCGCAGGCGGTCAACCCGTGGCTTGAGGCGCATGCGTCGTTTTCGATGATCGCGTGCGGCGCTTTTGCCTTAGCCTGCGTGGCGGGGGCGATGTACCTGTTCCAGGAGCGCCAGCTCAAAACCCGCCAGCCGACCAGCATCTTTTTCCGGCTGCCGCCGATCAATGCATTGACGGTGGCAAACACCCGCCTGCTCTGGCTTGGATTCGGATTCCTGTCCCTCGGGCTGGCGGCAGGCTTCTGCGTCGGCCGGGCGACCGACGCCTGGAAGGTGGGCTGGTCAATCGTGGTCTGGCTGCTTTACGGCGGTATTCTGCTGGCCCGCAGCCAGCGACGGGTGGCGGCGAAATGGGTTGCCCGCCTTTCGATCCTCGCATTCAGCTTGTTGTTAAGCACTTTTTGGGGAATCCGTTTTATCTCAGAAACACGATCGCTCTAGACGGGATGAACATCTTTTGCCTCGGGCTTAGCCATCAGACCGCCAACGTCAGCGTACGAGAACGCTTTGCCGTGCCCGACGCGCTCCTGGCAGAGGAGCTACAGCGGCTCAGAAAGGTGCCGGGCATCGATGAAGCGGTGATTTTGTCGACGTGCAACCGCACAGAGTTCTATCTCGCCGGTTACCCGGGCCAGCCCGCGCCCGAATCGATTCTCAGCGGCCTGCAGCGCGAACTGGTCAAGGGTGACCTGGAACATTTTTTCCAGTTGTCCGCCGCGGAAACCGCTCGACACCTGTTCCGCGTGACCTCCGGCCTGGAATCGATGGTCGTCGGTGAAACCGAAATTTTCGGCCAGGTCAAGAAGGCGTATCACACGGCGGCGCGACTGGGCGTCACCGGCAAATACCTGAACCGCCTTTTTCAAAAGTCGTTCCAGGTGGGCAAAGACGTTCGGGCCAACACGGGTATCACCAAAGGCTGCGTCTCGGTTGGTTCGGTCGCCGTCGACCTCGCCACGCAGATCTTCGGCAACCTCCGCGGCTGCAAGATCATGCTGCTCGGCGCCGGTGAGACCAGCGAACGCACGGCGCGCGCCTTTCAGTTGCGGGGTGCGCGACAGATTTTCGTGTCAAACCGCTCCTACGAGCGGGCGCAAAACCTGGCGAACCTGGTGGGGGGACGAGCGGTCCGCTTTGATCAATGGGAGGAAGAGTTCATCGATGTGGATATCCTGGTCAGCTCGACTTCGGCGCCGCACTTCCTGATGACGGTGTCGAAACTGGAGCCGATTATGCGCCGGCGCCGGCAACGGCCGGTGTTTATCATCGATCTGGCAATGCCGCGGGACGTCGAACCGGCCGTGCACCGGCTTGACGGCGTGTACCTGTACGACCTGGACTCGCTGGAGGTCATGGCGGCCAAGGGCCTGGAGGCGCGTAAACGGGAGGCTGATCTCGGCGAGCAACTGGTGTTAAACCATGCACGGGATTTTGCCGACTGGCTGGAGCGGGCGTCGACCGCCCTGCCGGCACTCGCTCCAGGGGTGATGTTTGAGTACCCGCGGCCGTGGTGATGTTGCGGCTTGGCACGCGTCGGAGCGCTTTGGCCATGGCGCAAACCCGGCTGGCGGCAGGTGCATTGGCCCGCCTCGACCCGGCCGTGCCCGTGGAGATCGTAAAAATCACGACCACCGGCGATCGCCGTCTCGACGTGAGCCTGCTGGACCCGGGGCCGGCCCTTGAGCGCGGGCTTTTCACTCGGGAGATCGAACAGGCGCTTCTCGCGGACGCCATCGACGTTGCGGTGCACTCGCTGAAAGATTTGCCGACCACACTGCCTGACGGGCTCGAACTTGCGGCGGTCTTACCTCGCGAGGATCCGGCCGATGTGCTCGTTACCCGGACGCCCTCAACTTTGGTTCAGCTGCCGGCCGGCGTGAAGATTGCGACGAGCAGTGCCCGCCGGGCGTGCCAGCTTCTTTACCTCCGGCCGGACCTGGAGATCACCGAGATTCGAGGGAACGTGCCGACCCGGCTCGCCAAACTCGCCGGCGACCCTTCCTTGTTCGGGCTGGTCCTGGCCAAAGCCGGTCTCCGGAGGCTCGGCTTAAGCACGGGGTCCGCGTTGGTGCAGTCTGCAGACGTGAGCCTTTACGCGGTCGAACTACCCGAGATGCTCCCGGCCGCAGGTCAGGGCATCATTGGGTTGGAGATTAAAACCGCCAACGAACGGGCCCGCGGTTGCCTGGAACGCATTAATGACCCGGCGACCTGGCACTGCGCCCGGGCCGAGCGCGATTTTCTGCAGTTGATTAACGGCGGTTGCGGCGTACCCGTGGGGGTTCGAACTTGGACTGCGGACAACACGTTGCACCTTCAGGCCGTGGTGTTTGACCGGGGTACCAACCCGCGAACGGGGCAGGTGGCCGTCCCCCTTGAGGATCATCGAGGTGCGGCTGCCGCGCTTTTGGAGAAAATTTATGAGTAGTAATGGTACATGCATCCTGGCCGGAGGCGGCCCGGGCGATTTGGGGCTCGTGACTCTGCGGACCAAAGCGGCGATCGAGCAGGCGGACGTTTTGATCTACGATTACCTTTGCAATCCGGACCTCTTGCAGTGGGCCAAGCCGGGAGCCGAAGTGATTTACGCCGGCAAACAGGCGGGCCGTCACACGCTTTCCCAGGATGAAATCAACCAATTGCTGATCGATCGGAGCCAATCCGGCAGGGTGGTGGTCCGCCTCAAGGGCGGTGACCCGTTCGTCTTCGGCCGGGGAGGTGAAGAAGCCGAGGCGTTGGCCGAGGCCGGCCTGCCTTTCGAGATCGTTCCCGGCGTAAGTTCGGCCGTGGCGGCGCCGGCCTACGCCGGTATCCCGGTCACGCACCGGGATTATAGTTCTTCGTTCACCGTGTTTACCGGGCATGAAGATCCGGCCAAAGCCGGATCCGAGATCAACTACCGCGCCCTGGTCGAGAGTGGAAGTACCCTTGTCATGCTTATGGGGATGGAGCGGCTGGCCGAAATCGTGCGCAGCCTCCAGGAGGCCGGTGCAGCCCCGGACACGCCGATCGCTCTGGTCCGGTGGGGTACAACCGGCCAGCAGACCACCAGGGTAAGTGATCTCGCCCACGTAACGGAGGCAGCCGAAGGTTTGACCGCCCCGGTGGTCGCCGTTGTGGGTGAGGTCGTCCGGCTTCGGCAAAAGTTGGCGTGGTTTGAGAGACGGCCGCTTTTCGGGCGCCGGATTGTCGTCACCCGTACTCGGAAGCAGGCCGGGAACCTCAGCGACCGGTTGCGGCTGCTCGGGGCAGACGTGCTGGAGATCCCGACGATCCGCATACTCCCGCCGAAGAACCTGATGGAATTTGGCGAACTGGTGCGCGACGCCTACCAGTACGACTGGGTGATTTTTTCAAGCGTGAACGGCGTTGAGGCCTTCTTTGAAATGTTCCTCAAACTTTATAGTGACCTGCGCGAGATCGGCAACGTGCGCATTGCCGCGATCGGTCCCGCCACCGCTCAAAGGATCCGCGATTATCACCTCGGGGTGGACGTGCAGCCGTCGGAATTCGTTGCGGAAGCCGTGGTGAGCGCCCTGCAGGGACAGGGGAGCGTGGAAAATATCAGGATCCTGGTGGTTCGCGCCGAAACGAGCCGTGACGTGTTGCCGAAACGACTCACCGCCCTCGGCGCCATCGTCGATGAGGCCGTCGCTTACCAAACCGTACCCGAAACCGAAGACCCGCACGGGGTGCTCAAGCGTTTTCGCGAAGAGGGCGCCGACATTATTACTTTCACCAGTTCATCCACGGTCGAGAACTTTCTCAACCTCCAACTTCCGTGGCCGCCCGGGCTCAGGACCGTCAGCATCGGGCCCATTACCTCGGAGACGATGCGTAAATGCGGTTTGCGCGTCGATATTCAGGCGAGCCGATACGACATCGACGGGCTCGTCGAAGCCATCGTGGATCAATTCGGTCACACGGCGTGAAGAGGCACACGGCGCCACGGCGGAACGCGGCGACCACGGCGAGAAAATTAAATCGTCCGCAGAACACGCAGAGAATGCAGAAAAGCGGAAACGTCCACCGATTACGCCGATTGACACAGATTAACAAGACCCGGCGGCGACTCTAAGGTTGACACTCGCACCCAACCTCCATGGTGCCGCTCTGAACTCCGAACTCCGAACGCTTTCCCCTCTTCTCGCCGTGTTCGCCGTGGCCCGCCGTGTTCGCCGTGTGAACTCAGTCGTTGTGCCCGCCAGACCCGCCGTGGTCGCCGTGTTCCGCCGTGGCGCCGTGTGCCCCTTTTGCGCTATGCCCGTGGTGTGACGCCGTGTAAAAAAAAACTCCACCGGACGGTGGAGTTTTCGATAAAAACTTTTGAATGGGGGGGAAGCTCAGGGATTGAAGCGGAACTTCAATTTGCCGCGTTTCGCTGCGGCCTTCGCTTTACGGCGAACCTTCTGGTTAGGGGTCTCGAACGCGCGCAACCTCCGGACTTCCTCCATAATCCCCTCCGCATCGAGCTTGTTCTTGAGCCGCTTCAGCGCTCGATCGATTGGCTCTCCCTTACGGACAATCACTTCTGGCATAAAGATTCTCTTCTTCCGGTGCTCTGGCTGGTTGAGGGGCTTATAGTAGCCGCCCTTTCATGACGCGTCAACGGTGTACGCAAATTACTCTCTATTTGGCTGGAGCCCAGCCGGTAACGCCGAGGCGGCCCGATGGAATGAAAAGTTTCGAAATGGTTTAACTTGAAAACGGTAACGGCCAGGGTAGGAACCTGCTCCAAGATGCCGCTTAGAGGCGGCGAGGAGGTTATTAATGAATAGAGCAGCACTTTTCGGTCTGGGGTGTTTAGGGGTATTGGCGGTTCTCGTGCTGGCCGTGGGCGGGCTGGTGGTGGGCGGTTATAACAACCTGGTGCAAGTTTCGGCCGCAGCCGATACCGCCTGGGCGCAGGTGCAAACGCAGTACCAGCGGCGGGCTGACCTGATCCCGAACCTGGTCAGAACGGTTGAAGGCGCAGCGAACTTTGAAAAGTCGACCCTGACCGACGTTGTCAACGCGCGCGCTAACGCGACCAAGGTGACCATCGACCCGTCGAAAGCGCCTTCCGATCCTCAGGCCCTGCAGCGGTTCCAGCAGGCCCAGGATGCTTTAAGCGGAACGCTGGGGCGCCTCCTGGCTGTCAGCGAACGCTACCCGGAGCTGAAGGCCAATAACAACTTCCGCGACCTTCAGGCCCAGATCGAAGGTACGGAAAACCGGATTGCCGTCGCCCGGGGCGATTTCAACCGGGCTGTGCAGAACTACAATGTCCGGGTAAGGACGTTTCCGACCGTGCTTTACGCCGCCATCCTGGGATTCCCGCCTAAGCCCTTTTTCCAGAGTGCGGCGGGCGCGGAGAACGCGCCGTCGGTGAGTTTTCCGTCGTTCAGCCCGTCGCCGGCCGGGCGTTGATCTCGAATCGCATCCGGGGCGCTTGCGCCGGGGCTTGTATGGCCGGAATTTGGTGGATGGCGACACCATCTAAGGCAGCCGGACCGGGTGCAGGTACCCGTTTTGAGGGGAGTGGCATTTGGCCGGGAATGCGGGAAGGGGATGGGCGTACCGCAAGGGAGCGGTTCAGAAGGCGAGCGGCCGGGCCCTGGGCGAGAGCTGCGACGGCGTTGTGGGTGCTTTGGTTGGCCTGGGCGCATGCCTTTGCCGCCCAGATCCCGCCACCCCCGAATCACTATTTAAATGATTACGCAGCGCTCGTTAAACCCGAAACGGCGGCCCGCCTGGACCAGCGCCTGCAAGCGTTTGAACGCGAGACTTCGAACCAGATTGTGGTTGCCATCTTCCCGAATCTGCCGCCTGACACCGACCAGTTCACTTTTACCACGGATGTCTTCAGGGCATGGAAGCCGGGTCAGGCCGGCCGGGATAACGGCGCCATTCTATTCGTCTTCGTGCGTGAGCATCAGATCTGGATCCAGACGGGACGCGGCCTTGAAGGCGCACTGCCGGATGCCGTGTGCAAACGAATCACGGCAGACGTGATTGCGCCCGCCTTTAAGACCGGCCAGTACGATGCGGGGATTGAGGCGGGCGTGAATGCCATGATCGCCGCCACCCGTGGCGAATTCCGGGGAACGGGTCGCACCCACGCCCAGACCCAGGCCGGTGCCCGGCATGACCAGGGTAGCGGGTGGGGCGGCCTGATCCTGATTCTGGTCCTCTTCTTGATTTTCTCGCAGATGGGCCGAGCGCGGCGCCGCTACGGTTACCGGCGGCCGGGCGGAGGTGGAGGTTTCTGGATTTTTCCTTCCGGCGGAGGATCCTCTGGCGGCGGCGACGGCGGGTTCTCCGGCGGCGGCGACGGCGGGTTCTCCGGCGGCGGGGGAGATACCGGCGGGGGTGGCGCCGGTTCGAAGTGGTAACCGGCCGCCATTCGTCACTTTCCCGGCGAGACGTTCCGGCAGCTGGGCACCGTTAGAAAATGGTTTCCAGCGCAGGATCAACCACGACGGCCTGGCGATCGAAAAAAGCCGGCGAATGGTACTGAAAAAAAACCTGCAGGGCTCGGGGCAGCAGGCGCAGTGAGATGCCTTCCCGTTCGGGGCGAACCGCCCGGGCATCCCAGACGCACGGACGAGCCGGACCGTTGGATGGGCGATAGACCCAGCCGTTCGCGTGCACCAGAAACATGCCCATGAGTTCGTGGCGTACCGCGCAAAGGGGTCCGTCGAAGCGGGTAAAAGGTTGATGCCTGCGCAGGACCCCGTGCGGCTCGACCAAGTCGAGATTGCACCTGTTACCGGCCAATTCCATGCGTACACGGGCCACCCGGACGGGGTGCGGCGGCGACGCCGGGCACCAAAGCACCGGCCAACTTTCATCCCCGTTACCCGGCCGGCATGCCGTGAAGAACGCGCCACAGTGTGGACAGATCACCAATGCCTCACTTGCTTGCGTTTCTCTTCCGCGCACGTCTTAGCTTTGTCAGCCAGCCGCCGGACTCAAGCTTAAAATAAATCCCACAAGCGGAAAAATGCCACGACTGCCACAAATGAAGAGCGAGTAGCGCCGTCTCTCTTACCGGACACCCGGCACCCGGCACTCGTCTTCATTCGCGGCATTTTTCCGCTCGTGGCATTTGTGGCATCATAGCGGTATGCCCCCGACCCGCCTGTTAACGGCCGTGCCGATCTGCGACGGTCACGACAGCGCCGTCAACACCGTCAATCTGGAACTTGTTCGCCACGGTTTTGAGGTGGTTTATCTCGGGTACCACCGTCCCGCCCGTGATATCGTGCGGGCTGCGCTTCAGGAGGACGTCCGAGCGATCGGGATATCCACTTACAACGGCGGCCACGTTGAATTCTTCACGGAGGTGCTCCGGCTGTTGGGTGAAGCCGGGGCATCCGTCAGGCTTTTCGGTGGAGGCGGCGGCACGATCACACAGGCGGACGCCAAAATCATGGAGCAGCGCGGGGTTAACCGGATCTTTTTTGCGGGAACGCCGCTCAGCGACGCGGTGGCTTACGCTCGCGGGATTGCCGAGGAGGCGTTTCCGGGTTCGGTTGAAATGCAGCCGCCGTTCTCTGACCGCGCGCTTGGGCGGGCGTTAAGTGTTCTGGAACGCGTGGAGAGCGACGCGCCCGGCTTGCCGGCCGGCACGCAGGCGCATCCGGGCGGGAGAACCCTCCGGATCGGCGTCACCGGTCCGGGTGGCGCGGGCAAGACAACCTTGATCGATGAGCTCGTGCTACGCTTTTTGCGTGCGTTCGGTTCCGGCTCGCGGCTTGCCATCCTCTCGCACGACCCTAGTCTGGCCGGCGGGGGCGCCTTGCTGGGGGACCGCGCAACGATGATCTACTCCCAGCATGACCGCGTTTTTATGCGCAGCAACGCCACGCGCGGCCAGGCCGGGGGAGTAAGCGCAACCACCCGCCGCGCTTCGGATTACCTGGCCGGGACGAATTTGTTCGAAGCCGTGCTGATCGAAACCGTCGGCACCGGCCAGGAAGCGGTCCCGTTTGGCCCGAAACCAGGCTACGTCGACCGGACCGTACTGGTGCTGCCGCCCGATTACGGCAGCCGGCTGCAGCTGCAGAAGATCGCGATGCTCGACCTCGCGGATTGCGTGGTGGTCAATAAAGCGGACAGGCGCGGCGCAAAAACCGCCGTATCCGAAATTCAGGCGCACCTTCGGAGCCGCGCGGACGCGGTGCCGCTTTTTCTGACGCAGGCAAATCTCCACCGGGACACCGGTGTCGACCGCCTCTTTGAGTACCTGTTTGCGGGTAACCTTTCCGATCCCGGCAGCCCTCACCTCCTTCAAATCCAAAGTCGTCTATGAGTTCTCTCGGCCAGGTTGTTTCAGCGGTTCGCGCCTATCGTCGATACGTACAGGAACAAGTCCGGCGCGTCCGCCGGGAGCCGGCCTTTGCCGGCCAGGTAATGTCGCGCTGGGCGGAAGTCAGAGCCCAAATCGGTACGACGCGTACCCCGACCGGGCTCGAGCTGCCCCGGTTGGCTTTGCCGCCGTACGACGAACCGGGCGAAATCCTGCGGTACCTTCTGGAGGGCGGGTTGCCGGGCGAGTTCCCGTTCACGGCGGCGGCTTACCGCGAGCAATACCTTGAGCCGGGCGAGGCGATCCAGCAGAACAACCATCCGGCGCGAGCCGTGCCGCCCGAGGAACCGACCCGCCTCTTCGCCGGCCTCGGCCTTCCGGAAGACACCAATGAGCGTTTTCATTACCTCTCGCGCAACCAGCGTTCCAAGCGCCTCAGCACCGCCTTTGACGGTCCGACCCTCTACGGCGTCGGAGCGGGTGCGGATGGCGTGTTCGGCAAGATCGGCGAGGGAGGGGTCGCCGCAGACACGGTCGACGACATGGAGCGCCTGTATGCCGGGTTCAACCTGGACCAGCCCCAGGTTTCCGTCTCGATGACGATTTCGGGTCCCGCTCCGATCCTGTTGGCCATGTACGTGGCCGCGGCCAAACGGCGGTTCGGGGATGGGGTCCTCACGCAGTTGCGCGGCACCATCCAGGCTGATGTGCTCAAAGAGGTCCAGGCCCAGAATGAATTGGTTTTTCCAATCGAGCCGTCACTCCGTTTTCTCGCCGACATGGTCGATTTTTGCGCGCGCACCATGCCTCGCTGGTACCCGATCTCCATCAGCGGCTATCACATCGCCGAAGCGGGCGCAACGCCGGTGCAGCAAGCCGCCTACACCCTTTCAAACGGGTTCGCCTACGTCGAGTATTTCCAAAATCGCGGGATGGAGGTGAACGCGTTCGGGCCCCGGCTTTCCTTCTTTCTGGACTGCGCCCTGGACGTCGAATACGTCGCCCTGGCCCGGGTCTGCCGGAAAGTTTGGGCGATCGGCATGCGGGATGCCTTCAACGCGGATCGCCGGGCGCAACTCCTGAAGCTTCACACCCAGACCAGCGGCCGGTCGTTGATCGCGGCCGACTGGAAAAATAACCTTACCCGGACCGCCATCGAACTGCTGCTGGCCTGTATGAACGCCACCAATTCCTGCCATAGCAATGCCGCGGATGAACCGTTCACGACCCCGGGCGAAGAATACGCCCGCTACGCCGCTCACGCCCAGGCCATTCTGCTCGAGGAAAGCGGCGTGTTCCGGCACATGATGAATACCTTGCCGGGGTCGCCCGGCATGCGCGTGATCGGGGAGGCGGTGGAAGAAGCTGTGCTGGAAGAGTTTGAAACCATCGAGGAACAAGGCGGCGTGCTCGGTGCGGTCGAGCGCCGTTACCAGCGCAGCCAGATCCAGGCGTCAGCCTACACCCTTGAACGCCAGATTCACGACGGCGAGCGCCCCCTCATCGGACAAAACCGTTACCGTAACGGTGAAGCGGTATGGCCGGACCACGCTATGGTTCGTACCCCGGCGGCGAAAAAGCAGCTTCACCTGGACCGCCTCCACGATTTCGAAAAAAGGCACGCTGCGGAGAGCGAGCGCTGTCTGGATCAACTTTCCCAAGCGGTGGATAAAAACGCGAATGTATTCGCCGAGCTCATCAACACCGTTGAGCACTGTTCACTCGGGCAGATCACCAGGCGGCTCTGCGAACAGGTCGGCAGGTTCCGGCCGCTTGTGTGAAGGTGTGACGGGTAACTGGCAACGCGTAACGGGTAACGGGTAATGAGTGCCGTGCAATGCCCGGGTATGCCGGCGAGTACGGCGGGAACGTTTACAGGGCGCGGGGGGCGAAAGACAGCGAGAAGACAAATGCCGGCCCTTGATACCTGGTCACAGTGCTCAGAGTCACACGCCGAACAGCACACGGTACCCGCCACGCGTTACCAGTTACCCGTTACCCGATTCCTACCAGCGGTGGTGGACCTGGGGACGAATGTAGGCGGCGTAGATTTCCTCGACCGTGTGGTGCTGTTCGTCCGAAAGCGGCGCCAGGTCGGACGCCAACACGTTCTGGGCTATCTGGTCGGGGTTCCGTGCCCCGGGGATAACGCAGGAAACCGCCGGGTGATCCAGGATCCACCGCACGGCGAAATTGGCCATGGTGATCCCGGGCGGCACCAGCGGCCGCAGACGGTCCACGGCCTCGAGGGCCGGGTCCAGGTCGACGCCCGAAAACGTTTCACCCCGGTCAAACTGTTGGCCGAACCGGTTAAAGTTGCGATGATCGTCCGGGGCGAACTGGGTCTGCTTGGTGATCTTGCCCGCCAGCAATCCGCTCGAGAGCGGTAACCGGACAATGATCCCGACGTCAGCCTTTTGCGCCAGCCCGAACAAGAGCTCTTTGGGGCGCTGCCGGAAAGCGTTGAAGATGATCTGCACGGAGGCAAGTTCCGGGTAGTTAATGGCTTTGATCGCCTCTTCCACCTTTTCGACGCTGACCCCAAAATGCCGGATCTTGCCTTCGCGTTGCAGGTCGGCCAACACCTCGAACACCTCGGGCCGATAGTAGACTTCGATAGGCGGACAGTGAAGCTGGAGCAGATCGAGCGTTTCGCGTCGCAGGTTCTCAAGGCTGCGTTCGACGAAAGCGGTCAGGTTCTTGCGGTTATAGCCTTCCGCGTTGTGGGGGTCAAGGCGCCGGCCGGCTTTGGTCGCGACCAGGACGGATTCCGGGCGCTCCGCCAGCACCTGGGCAATGAACCGTTCGCTGCGCCCGTCGCCGTACACGTCGGCCGTGTCGATGAAGTTCACACCCGCATCCAGCGCCGCATGCAACACCCGAATGGCGTCCTCGTCCGCAACGGAACCCCAAGCACCGCCGATTTGCCAGGCGCCCAGGCTGACTTCGGAAATCTCGTAATTCGTTTTGCCTAGTCTTCGATATTTCATAAAGCCTGTACGCGATACGCGCACGACCCCAGGTTTGGTGCGGGGCCGCAGGTTCATCCACGATCGCATCGGCAAGTTAAATGGTTTTAAAAGGTTTCCTTCCGGTTGCGGCGCGCCTGGTCACCGTTGCCGGCGCCCTTGCCCTTTTTGCACGGAATCTGCCCGGAACGATTGCCAAAGGCACTCTGACCGGGTAAGGACAACCCCGAAAAGGCCACTGACGTGATCCATATTCTGCAAATCATCCTCTTGGGACTTGTCCAGGGCGCCGCCGAGCTTCTGCCGATCTCAAGTTCAGCCCACGTGATCGTTGCCGAAAAACTGATGGGCCTGGACCCTTCGGCTCCGGATATGACGTTCCTGTTGGTGATGCTGCACACCGGAACGATGCTGGCCGTGCTGGTTTACTTCTGGCGATCGTGGAAGCAGCACTATTTTTCGAGTACCCGCAAGTTCACCGAGGTTGCGGTCAACGTGGTTGTGGCCACCGTCATTACGATCGTTTTCGGCCTGGCCTTGCAGTTCATCATTGAAAAAGCGTTTCTGAAGGGCACAGACAAAGCGGAACTCGAAACCCTGTTCTCGAATTTGCGGCTGATCGCAGGCGCGCTGTTTGCCGCCGGGTTGCTGATCCTTGCGGCAAGCGGCAAGGACCGGCATAAGGCCCGGCAGGCTCGCGACGCGGATGCGCCCTCCGCCGCATGCATCGGAGCGGTTCAGGGACTTTGCCTGCCGTTCCGCGGATTTTCCCGGTCGGGCGCAACGATCTCGACGGGTCTGCTGCTCGGGATCGAGCGGCGGAACGCGGAGGAATTCAGTTTTGCCCTTGCCGTGGTGCTGACCCCGCCCGTGATCGCCCGTGAACTTTGGCGCTTGCTGAAGGCCAATGCGGGTGCGGCTCAGCCCGTGCATGGGGGCGCGTTGCTTTTGCCGGGGCTGTTCGGCATGCTTTGCAGCTTTGTCGCCGGTTTAGGGGCGCTGTGGCTGCTCTCCCGCTGGCTCGAACAGGGGCGCTGGAGCTTCTTCGGCATTTACTGCCTCGTCGCTGCGATCGTGGTTTTCGGACTCTCCGCAGCCGGGTTCTAATACCGTTTCGACGGCTACGGAGGTAAAATTTTTCTTCCTTCCCGATGCCCCGCCGGCGTTACACCGATCCGACCGTATAAACGGTATGCCGGCCCGTCAGGCCAAAGGCGTTTCAGCCAAGTACGGAGCATCCTCCGGCGCCGGCACCCCCTGAGCCGAATTCTACTGAGGTAACTGTCTGAACCGTTTAAGCCGGCGCCCGGCAGCCAAGGGGAAAAAGCGGCGTGCGGGACGGGCCGTCCTGCCCTTGGGGCCGGACCGTCGTTTTTGGGTGATCACCCCGGCATTTCGGGTATACTGAAGCCACCGTGCCGGCCTGCCCTGGGTGGACAGCCCGGCCCCCCTTACTGAAGTTGACCAATGAGCAAGCCACGGCTTTCACCCCGCTCCTGGATCTTCCACCAGTTCCCCGATCTGGATCCGACGGCCCTGGTCAGGCTCTCTGAACGCAGTGGCGAATCGTTCAGCCCTGAAGAGCAGGAACGCGCCCTTTGGATCTGGAACCGCCGCCCTTCCGAGACGCGGGTACTGTTGCACCTGCTGATTTTGAGCGTCGGCGCCCTGGCGCACGTTCCTCTTATCATTCTCGCCGATATAGAAGTTATTATAATATTCCACAGCTTCTACCTTATATTGGTATTCGTGCTCGCCGGGACCTTTGTCGTCCAGGAAGCGCGTTACCGGCGGTGGCGCCGCGACTATTTGCGGTCGCTGGCACGCGTCGTGGAGCAACAAACCTCGCAGCCCGATATTTAGGTTCCGGTTCACTGAACTGGCGTTAATTCGTTCTTGACGCATCCAACCAAATAGCTCATGCGAAGGGATAGATGCGCCTTAACCATCAAGATCAAGTTGCTCGGCAGGGAGTAGTCTACTGCGGTGCACTGAAAGTTTGCTGCCGCGCGCACGAGAAACCGGGAAAGCCAAGGTAACCCGCGCTGCGCCTCCAGTTAGACGTCGTGTTCCGCATCAGCCTTGCCGATAGCATGCCTGGTCCCAGGGTAAGGTCATCGCGTGACGAGGGGTAACAGGCGTCACGGATCACTTAACGACGCGGGTGCGCCGTTAAGACCAATCACACCTTGCTGAGGACTTTATGAAAGTATTACGTCGAAACATCTTCGCACGGTTAGCCAAGCCCCCTGGGTTAGCTGCTGGTTTACTTGCACTCGCTTCGGTCACTGGTTTCGCCCAGATTCCATTTCTGACCGTTACTACCGCCACTCCTGTCATTAACCGGTTTCTGGCATACCCGTACTCATACAATGAATTACAGGTTGCAACGCCGTTAGCCGGGGTGGTCACTCTCGCCCCTGCGTCCCCCCTGGCGGCGGATATCAGGGCCGCCATTCTTGCTGACGTCGCGACCGGCACGCCGGCTGCGCTGGCGGCGGGTACCCCGAATTTCAGCATCGTAAACTTCCCTCGCGCGTTGGATGCGCTCTCTGCTAACCAGTACACGATGCTGCGTTTCGTGGAAATCAAGAGCACGGAAAACTTCTTCAACAATATCGATGCTCACCTGGCCGAGATCCGGTTGGGCACGCAGGGGTTTTCCACCGCCGCCACGACGTACACCCAACCGGCGCCCACGACCGGCTACTCGAAAGAGGGTAAAGGCGAAGAAGGTAAACAGCCTGTGACCGCACCGCCGCCCCCGCCTGCGGAACCGAAATTCAGTGTTTGGGTAACCGGCATCGGCAACATTGGAACGCTGGACACCGGCGGAGGCGCCGGGATCGATCGTACGGCGGCCGACTTTGACTTCTACGGCGGTGGCGTGATCGGCGGCATCGATTACAAGGTCGTGCCGAAATTCGCGATCGGCCTCGCTGCGGGCTACGAATACACGCACATCAGCCCGAAAGAAGTTTTCGGCAGCGCCCACACCCAACAGGTTAACGGTGAGCTTTACGCCACCTACGGCGGCCCCGTGGGTTTCTACGTGAATGGAATCGCCGGCGGAGGCTATAGCTGGAACGACGTCCACCGCGACGTTTTCGGCACGCAGGCGTTCAGCGCGCCGCAGGCGGCCGACGTCAACACGCACGGCGAGGCCGGCTACCAGATCAGGCTCAGCGACAATCTGGGGATCACGCCTTTCGGCCAGATTTCGTATGACCATCTCTGGAATTCCGGCGCGGCCGAACAGGGGTCAGTCGCCAATCTGGATGTTCACCACGGCACTGCCGACAGTTTAAGGAGCGTCGCGGGCGGGAAGCTCGTCTTCCTGTTTAACTTCCTCGGGCTGCGTCTGACCAATACAATCTGGGGGGGCTGGGAACATGAGTTCCTGAAGCCATACTACAGCGTGAATGCGTCCTTCCGCGGCTTCGAAGGACTTGGTTCCTTCGAGACCCGAAGCGCTCGCTTCGGTCACGAGAGCTTCACGGGCGGCGTCGGTGCAAGCTTTGGTCTGATCACGAACGTCTCAGTTAATTTCAACTACGACGTTCAGGCGAATGATTCGTTCACGGATCATTTCTTCAACCTGGGGTTGATCTACAAATTCTAAGCTGAATTCTGACCGGGAGTTGGGGAAGGCCGGCTCGTCAAGGCCGGCCTTTTTCGTTCCGCCAACATCCTTGCCAGGTCGTTTCGAGTGAACCGTTACCTGCTCCGTGGACCGCGACCATCCGCCTTCCAAGAAAGCCGTCAGCTTGCGGCTGAGCAGCCAGATGGTAGTTTAAACCTAACAATCCCCGCGAATCGGCCCTGGTTTAACGTCAGGATTTTCCCGTGCCGCGTTTAAGCCGGTTAGTTAACAGCGGGTTATCCGTTCGACGCTGTTCTTCCGGAGTCAGAAAACGCTTCAGCTCGGCCTCAAGTTCCTGAACGGTTTGCGTCGAGGTGTGAATGTGCCGGGCTGCATCGAAATCCGCCACCAAACGCTGGTAGGCATGACAAAGAATGGTAAGCTGCGCCAGCAGACTCACCGGGATGCAAGCGTAACCCCCGCGAAGCGGTGCAATTCGTTTCGCCAGCGTACGCAGGTTTTCTTCGGTCAGGTCCAGCTTTTCGCGGTTCACCAGTGACGTTGCCGGGTTGTTAACCTGGACGTTGATTTCTTCGAGCGTATAATCCAGGTCGATGCTGTAGCGGATGTGGTCTTTTCCCTCAAAAGAGAGGTACTCTACCCCGTTGCTTTCATGTCGCGCATAGAGCTCTGCTCCCCGCCGCTGGACATCGGTCAGCCAGTTTTCAACGATGGGCCGTAGGTTGTGCCTCGTTTCCATATACATACCTCCGTACCATTATAGCATTCTTTGTGCCGCCCGGCTTGCAGCTTGAAGACACGACATTTCATACGTTCGTTTGTCGCCCGGCCAGGGAGCGAATGCGCCGGATAAAATGATGGATGACGCCGGTGTGCCGGGAAGGGCCGTGGCGCCTCGCAAATTGCGTCTGCCATCGTGCAGGTCGCGAGTCTCCGCTCGGGAGTTGCTGGCGTATTGACGTGCGGGGCGCAGCCTGATGAAATTCGGCGATGGCCTCTTTATCGGCCCGCTCCCCCTTGTGGCTACCGGATCGTACGCGCGCCACTCACCTTACGCGTTTTATGGCGTGGCTTGCGCGCGACCAGGGAGCGCAGTTTGCGACTTACCAGCAGCTGTATGAGTGGTCCATAGCCCACCCGGACCGCTTCTGGTCCGCCATTGCCCGTTACTTCCACGTACGATTCGGCGCGGCGCCGGCCGGCATCCTGGAAGCCGGCCACAAGGCGATGAATGCGGTCTGGTTCCCGGGCGCCACCCTCAATTTCGCGGAGCACCTGCTCCGGTTTTCACCGGACGAGAACTCCGTCGACCCTGGCCGGACGGCCGTCGTGTTCCGCTCGGAATCCCGGGTGAGCTCCGTAGAGATCAGCCGGCGCGAACTTTGCGAGCAGGTGGCCGCCGTGGCCGGGCGATTCCGCTCCCTTGGGCTCGAAGCGGGCGACCGTGTGGCCGCGTACCTGCCCAACCGCCCGGAAACGCTTGTTGCGTTTCTCGCGGCCGCCAGCCTCGGCGCCATCTGGTCGGTCGTGCCGGTAGAACTCTCCAGCCACGGCGTGCTCGATCGTTTCACCCAGATCCAGCCGAAGCTGCTGGTGACCACTGCGGCGTACCGTTACGACGGCAAGTTCTACGACCGGCGCGAGTCAATCGACCGCATCGTTGCCCAACTGCCTTCGCTTGAGGCCGTGCTTTTGATCCCCTCAGATCCCGCGGCTGAAAACCGGGCCCCGGGCGATTGGAGTGTTCCGGGGATCCCGGGGGTCACGATGATCTCCTGGACCGAGGCGACGTCGACCCCTGCACGCCTCCAATTCACGCGGGTCCCGTTCGCGCATCCGCTGTGGATCCTATACTCGTCCGGAACGACCGGGGCACCCAAACCCATCATCCATGGACACGGCGGCATGCTGCTCGAACACCTGAAGGCATTACACCTGCACCTCGACCTGTCTGCCGGAGACCGCTTTTTCTGGTACACCACGGCGGGCTGGATGATGTGGAACTTTGTGATCGCCGGCCTTGCCCTGGGTTCGACGGTCGTTCTTTACGACGGCTGTCCGAAGTTTCCCGACCTGAACGTGCTGTGGCGATTTGTTTCTGAAGAGAGAATCAATTACTTCGGGACGAGTGCCCCTTTTTTGATGGCCTGCCGGAAAGAGGGGCTGCGGCCCGGTGCAGCGTTCGACGTGACCCGGTTGCGGGCGATTGGGTCGACGGGCGCACCTTTGCCGCCGGAAGGGTTTGAATGGGTGTATCGGGAGGTCAAATCGGACGTCTGGCTCGGTTCGATCAGCGGCGGGACGGATGTCTGTACCGCCCTTGTTTCGAGCAACCCCTTGCTGCCGGTTTACGCCGGGCAATTGCAATGCCGCGCCCTCGGCGCCCCGGTCGAAGCCTGGGACGCAGACGGGCGGCCGGTCCTTGACGAGGTCGGCGAACTGGTGCTGACCGGCCCGATGCCGTGCATGCCGGTCGGATTCTGGAATGATCCGGACGGCCAGAGATTCCGGGACGCGTATTTTGACGTGTACCCCGGAATCTGGCGTCACGGCGATTGGATCCGGATCAACGCGGCGGACGGTCAGTGCATCATTTATGGGCGGTCGGACTCCACGCTGAAGCGCGGCGGCGTCCGGATGGGTACCAGCGAATTTTATCGCGTGGTCGAAACCCTGCCGGAAATTGCGGAAGCGCTGGTGATTGACACTACCCGCCTGGACGTGGCCGGCGCAACCGGCGAGTTGCTGCTGTTCGTGGCCTTGCGTCCGGGTGCCCGGTTCGACGCGGTGCTCCGCGACAAGATTGCGGCGACGCTCCGCGCCGATTTGTCTCCGCGCCATGTGCCGGACGCGATCTATGCCGTCCCGGAGATCCCCCATACGCTGAACGGCAAGAAGATGGAGGTGCCCGTGAAACGGATTTTTGAAGGTGTCCCGCTTGAGCGGGCCGCCAGCCTGCACGCGGTGGCCAACCCCGATGCGCTCCGGTTCTTCGCGCGCCTCGCTCACACCGCGGGCACGGCGAAGTAGCGGGCACGGCGGATCCGCGGAACATGCAGACAACACAGAAGGGGATCCACGTGTTCATCGCTTGACGCCCGGTACGCTGCCGTTGCGAACGCCAAACCGCTGCTTTAAACCGGTTCCGGGGCGTTGTTGGCTGACGATCGCGCGAGCGCGTCCAGAACCTTAATGTTGTTCAGCCCATCTTCCGGCGGCAGCGGAACCGGGCGCCGGTTGAGCACGGATTCCGCGAACGCATCGGCCATAAGTCGGTACTGATTCGCCGGCGCAATACGTTCTTCATGTCGGTTGCCGTCCGGATCGACGATGATAACGAGACCTTCCGCTGCGCGTGTGCCATAGCCGGGGATGATCCCACGGGGCACTTCGATGTAGCCATCGGTGCCAACGATGGTGTAGATGTCGCCTCCGTCAGTGGCAAACGAGCCGCTGATCAGGGCGACGCCGGTGGCAAACTCGAGGAGACCGGCGCTGCTGGTGTCAACGCCCATCTTTGCGTCAATCTGCATCCGGCCAACCACGCGCCGGGGTTCGCTGCCGAACGCCATGCGGGCGATGCTTACCGAATAGCAACCCATGTCCAGGAGTGCGCCACCCCCGAGCCGGGCGTCGTAACGAATGTTCCCTGCATCGAGTGCTCGCATGATGTTGACGGACAAATGCGCGCGCACTTCGCGGACCTGCCCGATTACCCCGGAACCGATGAGTTCCTGCACACGGCGCGTCTGCGGGTGAAAACGGTACATGAACGCCTCCATGAGGTTTACGCCGTGCCTGGCGCAGGCCTCGATCTGCCGCGCTGCATCAGCGGCGGAGGTCGCAAGGGGTTTTTCACAAAGAACCGCTTTGCCGACCGCCGCCGCCCGGATGGTCCAGTCGGCGTGCAGCGTGTTCGGAAGGGGAATATACACCGCGTCTACGTCGGGATCTTCCAGCAACGCCTGATAGCTGCCGGTGACCCGTTTGATGCCGAGTTCCCGCGCAACGCTTCGCGCCTTTTCAATATCCCGGCTTGCCAGAACCTCGACCCTGCCCCAGGTCGAGCCCTGAATCGCCGGGATCACCTGCATCCGGCCAATGCCGGCCGTGCTCATCACACCCCATCTTAGTTGTTGTGGCATTCAGCCCCCCTTTCGTATTCGTCGCGCGGTGATCCGGGCGGTGATGGCACCGTCGCATGGACCTGCCGCGCCCGGATTTGCGTGATGGATTCGCGCGTTCACTTCTTTCTGCCGAAATTGCCCCAGAGATTCGGATCATCGACATTTTCCTTCGTGATGAGAACCGGCTCGGTTCGACCTTTGGGATCAAACGGTTTGCCTTCGAAGTAGGCGATGATGTCATTCAGGATGATCCCGCCCATCGCGTACGGATCCTGGCCGACCGACGCGTCCTGCGTCCCCTGGCGGATGCGGTCCATGGCTAACGGCGTGCCGTCAAGGCCGACCACCGCGACGTGGCCATCCTTTCCGGCCGGGACAAGCTTGTTGATCTGGCGCAAGGCCGACACCACCCCACGCACCATTTCGTCATTGTGACTGAAGACCCCTTTGATGCCGGGGTTTTGGGTGAATGCATCGAGCACCATTTTGTAGGCGTTGTCGGCAACCCATTCCGTGTTCAGCGAACGCACTTCGACGTTGGGGTATTTTTCCTTAATCCGGTCGACGAAGCCTTTGTGACGAAGTTGCGCCTGGTCGGAGCCGATCGACCCTCGGGTCTCGAGCACGACGCCTTTTTCGCCGATCAGCTTTGCCAGTTCGTCGGCCCCCATGGCGCCGCCGCCTTCGTTGTCAAAGTCGACAAAGCCCAGGTATTTGCCTTCCGGCGGAGGATTTTCCATGATGAAGACCGGAATGCTGGCTTCGTTCGCTCGCTTCACGCCGGCCACGATGAGCTTCGCATCGACCGGATTGATCAGCAGCGCGTTAGGTTGCTTGGTCACGGCGTCGAGGGCCTCAGTCACCTGCAGGTTCGGGTCGCCTTTTCCGTCAACGATCTGCAGGACGAGACCGGCATCGGCCGCCTTTTTCTTGATTCCCTCCACCATGGCGACCTGGTACTCGAATTGCAGGCCGAACGTGATATAGCCCACCCGTTTCCCGCGGGCGCCCCCTTCGGCGCTTAATGCCGTGCCGGGAACACCGGCTGTTCCGGCGAATGCCAGCACCGCGGCGCATGCCAAAGCGGCGCCGCGCAAGGTGAACGCACTGAATGCACGGCGGGCCGTGGCATTGCTTCCGGTAGGCACCGCGTGTTCGTCGTCGGCCGATCGTAATCCTTGTGGGCAATCATTGCCGAGGCCGCGAGGAGTTTCGGGCGGTGGTGGTGATGAATTGGTGGGGTTCGTTTTCATGGTTTGTTCCTGGGGGTTTCAGGTGTTTGGCGTTCCGGTTTACGCCGTCGACGTTGGTGGGGTTGTTCTTGGGGCTGGCTCGGCGACCTTCTGCTGAGACCTCATCTCATCTTTCCGAAGGGTCGAGCGCCTGCGGAGGCCCGCCTCCGCAAAGTTGCGCCGGACGACGTCAAGGGCGGCGGCTGCGGCGATCACCAGGCCGCTGACCACGTAATCATAGTTTGGCGGCACATTAAGCAGGTTAATCGCGTTTTGGACGAGCGCCAGGAGCAGCACCCCCAGGAGCACGCCGCCGATCTGGCCCTCACCGCCCAGCAAGCTGACGCCTCCGATCACCACCGCGGAGATAACCGTCAACTCGGCTCCGACGCCGGCCGTCGCCGCGCCGGCTTCCAGGCGTGCAGTGATCATCAGGCCGCCGAGCGCAGCCGTGATCCCCGAGATCACGTAGGCGGCTAAGGTGACCTGGTTTGTACGAATGCCGGAGAGGCGGGCCGCAACCGCATTGCCGCCGGTCGCGTAGATCGAGCGTCCGAAACGCGTGCTGCTCAGCACGAAGTGGGCGATACATCCGAGGGCGATCGTGAACAGGATTACCACGGGGACGCCGAGGAAGCGTACCGCCTGCACGTTCACGAACACGTCCGGCACCGGGGCGATGTTCCGGCCGCCGGAATAAATGAATGCCACGCCGCGGGCCGCGCTCATCATCGCGAGCGTGGCGATAAGCGGCGGGATCTTGATCGCGGTTACGTTTAATCCGTTGATCAACCCGATCGCAGCTCCTGTGCCGAGCGCGATGAGCGTCGCCAGCCAGACGGGCACACCCGCTTGCAGGGGAAGACCGACGCATAGAACGGACGAAAGCGCCAGCACGGCGCCGACCGAGAGGTCAATCCCGCCCACTAAAATGACGAACGCCTCCCCGATCGCCACGACGGCGATTATGGTGGAGGAGTAGAGCAGGTTCTCGATGTTGATCCTGGTAAAAAACACCGGGGTCGCAAGGCTCAACAAACTGCTTCCGATCACGATAACGGTGAGCAGACCCAGGCTCTGAACCGCCTCAAGGACGGCCCGGTTACCGGTGCGGAGCTTACCAAGGAAACCGCGCTGAGTAGGGTAAGCAGCGGATGCGTCCTTCTTAATCGCGTGCGTTTGGGTGCTCATGGGGCTTCTTGCCGCTAGGCGGTGGCGGCGTAGTTCATGATGCGTTCTTGGGACAGGGAGGAACGGTCAAGTTCGCCGGCGATGCGACCGGACCGCATGACCAGGACGCGATCGCTGAGGGCCAGGACTTCCGGCAACTCGGAGCTGATGAGAAGGACAGCGTTACCTTGTGCGGCAAGGCGAACGACGAGTTCACTGATTTCCGCTTTGGCGCCGACATCCACGCCCTTGGTCGGTTCGTCGAGAACAAGGAGGCTGGGCCGGCGGGCGAGCCAGCGCGCAAGCACAACCTTTTGCTGGTTGCCGCCCGACAGCGTCGATATCCGGACCTTCGGCGACGCCATCTTTATCGCGAGCGAGCGTTTTGCTTCGCTCACGATCTTGTCTTCGCGCTTCCTGGAAATTATCCAGCGCGGCGCGATGCGGTCCAGCACGGCTAGGGTCGTGTTCGCGCCCACGCTGAGTTGGCCGACGAGCGCCTGGCGACGGCGGTCTTCAGGCAGCAACGCGATGCCGGCCCGGATTGCGGCCGCCGGATCGTTTGGCGCAACCCTCGTCCCGCCGATCAGCACCTGACCGGCATCGTACGGATCGATCCCAAAAATGCAATTTGCGACTTCACTGCGGCCGGCGCCGACGAGGCCGGCGAGCGTCACGATTTCGCCTGCGTGAACCTTGAACGAGATGTTCTCGAGAACGCCGTAGCGGGTCAGACCCTTTACTTCAAGAATAACCTTGCCCGGCTGGCGGGCGGAGTTGGTGACCTCCTGGACCGCGCGGCCGACCATCATCTTAATGACCCGTTCCTGATCGAGTTCAGCCGCGGGCACGCTCCCGATGAGCCGGCTGTCGCGCAGCACAGTAATGCGGTCAGCGATGCGGAACACCTCCTCCAGCCAGTGCGACACGAAGACGATGCCGAGGCCCTTGGTCTTCAACTCGTGGACGACCGCAAAAAGCCGGTCGATCTCCCGCGGCGACAGTGAGGTGGTCGGCTCGTCCATGATCAGCATGCGCGCGTCCTCCGAAAGCGCGCGTGCGATTTCGACGAGTTGCCCCTCAGCGGGCGAAAGCCGCTGGGCCCGCGTTGCGGGCGAGAGCTCGGGAGCCACCTGTGCGAGCGCTTGCAGGGCGCGCCTTGTCTGTTCTTTCCGGGAAATCACGCCGAACCGCGTCGGCCAGTGGCCAAGCATGATGTTCTCTGCGACGGTCATACTGGGAACCAGGTGGTGATCCTGGTGGATCGTGGCCACGCCCGCTTGGTGGGCCGCCGCGGGATCCTGATCAAGGCGCTTGCCGCCGACCAGAATTTCGCCCCGGTCCGGCGTGTAATAACCGGCCATGACCTTGATCAGGGTGGACTTGCCGGCGCCGTTTTCCCCGACCAGCGCATTGACCTCGCCGGACGTGATCTCGAAATCGACGTTGTCCAGGGCCACGACGCCGGGAAACGATTTACTGATGCCCCGGGCAACCAGCACGGGCCGGCCCGGGGCCAATCCCCCGGCTGGCCGATCACCAGGCTGTGACGCGCCGGTCACGGCTGCCTCCGGGCTTGAACTTTCGCCGGCCGCGAGCTACGCCGGCCGGAATGCTTCCCGGCTGGCCGATCGGATACCGCTTTTGGGGTCGCAATAGATAACGTTTTCATCCTTCGGGGGAGCAAACGCACGCGTTTACAAGGCTTGTGCCAGCATGAATGCTTCGACGATCGTACTTTGAACCAATCGCGGCGCCACGCAATCGCCGACTCGTTCGATCCGGACGTCGTTGAACTCGGCTGCCTCCTTCAACTCCAGGAACAGGTCTTCTCGCGACCGCCGCCCGATAATCGGAACCACCCAGTCGATCCCCTCGACCCACTCCCCTTTGCCCGGCACCAGGAGGTACTTCTTCCAGCCCTGCGTATCCTCGCAGCTGAAGGTGCCGGCGATTTTGGCCCGGTGGCGGCCGATTTCCAGCAGCATCGTGTTCGGACGCAGGCGGATGCCTTTGATTGCGGCACGCCGGTAGAAGAGAGTCCGGGTACCGGCTTCGATGTCCTCGCCGACTAAGGGGTGCGAGGCGATCACTTCGACTCGACAGCCCCGGTCGGCCAGGTATTCTGCCGTGCCGGCGCCCTCCCAGTGGCCATTGTCATCGACCACGAGCACCGTCCCGCTGAGTTCCACCTTTCCCGACAGGACGCGGTCCGACGAGACGACGAACGGCTGATCAAGGCCGGGCACGCCCGGCAGCACCTGCCGGCCAAGCGCCCGCGCGCGCTGTGCGCCGTCGCTCCCCTGGTTAGGCAGGTTCGGCTCCGAGCCGGTTGCGATCACGATCACCTCCGGCGCTAACCCCTGCAGCATTGCGCGCGTCGCCGTCAGGCCGAGCCGGACGTCGACGCCCAGATCGGCTACGGCAGCCTCGAGGTACCGGGTAACCTCCCCGATGATCGCGTGCTCCGGCTGCCTCGCCGCGAGCCGGATCTGGCCCCCAAGGGCGTCCTCACGCTCGAGCAGCGTCACCCGGTGGCCCCGCTTCGCCGCAATCTCCGCGACCTTGAGGCCGGCCGGCCCGCCCCCGACGACCACAACGCGCCGCGAACGACCGCTTTGGGCCACGAACCGCTCGTTAATTTCGCGTTCACGGCCTGCGCCCGGGTTGTGGATGCAGCGAACCGGCTTTTCCTGGCCGACCTGGTAGATGCACGCGTCGTTGCAGGCGACGCACAGTCGCACAAGCTCAGCACGGCCGGCGGCAAGCTTATTCGGCGTCTCGGGATCCGCGATGAACTGGCGCGCCATTCCGATGAGGTCGGCCTGACCGGCCCGCAGCATTTCCTCTGCACGCTGCGGCGGGCTGATGCGCCCGAACGCGACGACAGGCAGGCGGCTCGCGCGTTTAAGTTCGCCGTTGAGCGTCTGAAAATCGCCTGAGGCAACGGCCGCCGGCGGAATTTCCATCCAGTAGCTCGAAAACGAACCCGCGTCGGCATTGAAGTAATCTACAAGCCCGCTCGCTTCCAGGATGTGCGCCATCTGCAAGCCGTACTCAAGGCCGTAGCCGAAAGTCGTGAATTCGTGCAGACAAATGCGCACGCCGACGGGGCAAGCGTCTTCCGTTGCTTTTCTGATCGCTTCAAGAACTTCGAGTGACAGCCGCATGCGGTTCTCAAATGAGCCGCCGTACCGGTCGGTTCGTTGGTTGAAGAAGGGAGAGGCGAACGAGCGCAGCAGCCCGTCGTGCGCCACCTTGATCTCGATCCCGTCGAAGCCGGCCTCGGCAGCATTCCGCGCGCTGACCGCGAAGCCCTCGATTACGGCGCGGATGTCGTCCTCGTCCATCGCTTTCGTGGTGAAATGGCTTGAGGGTTCGGGCATCTGAGTCGGCGCCCACATGATGTGCGGCGGATGCTCGAGCGAGGTGTGGCCCCCGTGGGTCAGTTGGCTGAAGATCTTCGCACCGTGCGCATGCACGGCATCCGTGACGTTGCGCAGCAGCGGGATGACCGCCGGGTCCCACGCGTTGATGAAGCGGCGGGACATCTTGCCGGTGGGATGGATCGCCTGGCTTTCAAAGATGATCAGGGCGACGCCACCGCGGGCGCGCTCTTCGTGATAGGCGACGTGGGCATCGCTCGGCTGGCCGTCCCAGGTGCCCAGGGCGGTGAAATGGGGCTGAAAGACGAAACGGTTCCGGAGCGCGACGTCGCGGATGCGAAACGGGCTTAACGCCATCGAAAACCGCTGAAACGCATCAGGGAGGGGCGAGGTTGAAGCGCTCATGAGAGATAACGTTCTCAGTCAAATCTCTCAGTTTCTGCGGGGGCGCAAGCGGAAAATTGATGTCGCCCGGTTTTTACGGCGCGTGCGTTCGACGAAAGTTGCGTCCGCAAGTGCTTCCGGCGCGCAACCATGACCGGAGAGGGGAGGGGAGGGGAGGCATTTGCGCCGGTCGCTGTCGCGTTCTAAGCTGAGAACGATTACTGAAAACGGAGCCCAGTCGCGCCGGCGAAGTGCCCCCTCCGGCGCCGCGACGGTTTCAGTTTATCATCAGGGGGAATTTATCGGTCACACCATAACCATGCAGGGCGCAGCAGCTACGCTGGACGACGTCGCCAGGCGTGCCGGCACGTCGGTCGCAACTGCAGGACGTGCCCTGGGCGGATACGGGAAAGTGGCGGCGGCCACCCGCGAACGCGTTCTGAAGGCGGCACGGCAGCTCCATTACCGTCCCAATGCCCTGGCCCGCAGCATGAAGCAGCGCTCGAGCCTTACCATCGGGGTGATCGTCGGAAACGTCTGCAACCCTTTCTTCAGCGTCGTCCTTCGCGCGATCGAAGACACGGTAGGTGCACACGGTTACCAAGTGATCATGTGCAACACCGACGAAAGCATCGAAAAGGAGTTGGCCCATGCCAGGGCGCTCCTCGAGCACCGGGTGGCCGGCATCATCCTTTCGCCCACCGCGGGCGAAAATGGAGAAGCCTCCCGGGCGGCCAAGGAAATCCACACGAGCAGGATTCCCCTGGTCTTCATCGATCGGGCGGTGAAAGGGATGAAAGTTCCGACCGTGGTGAGTGACAATCAGTCGGCCGCGCACGAGGCCACCGCGCATCTGGTTGAGGCAGGCCACCGGCGTATCGGCATAATCGTGGGACGGAGGACGCTGGACACCATGTCGGAAAGGATTGAAGGCTATCGCCGGGCACTCGCCCAGCACCGGATTGAATTCGACGATTCGCTGGTCGTCGATGCCGTCCACGTCGGAGTCGAAGGCGGTTATCGCGCCACAAAGCAGTTGCTCGATTTTCACCGTCCCCCGACGGCGTTGCTTGTGGCAAACAGCCTTTTAATTTTAGGGGCACTGAGCGCCATAGCGGAAAAAGGGCTTGCCATTCCGGATAACGTGGCCGTGATCGGTTGGGACGATTTTTACGCTGCCCCGCACCTGAAAACACCGCTTACGATGGTGGATCAACCAGCGCATGCGATGGCCTCGATCGCCGCGGAGCAGCTCATGAAAATGCTGGCTGACAAACCGGTCGATCCTTCTCTCTACGTCATTTTAAAATCCAATTTCATCGTCCGGGACTCAGCCGGAACGCCCTCCAATCGACGACCGCTTGTCGGTTGCCGAAAAACTTCGAGCGATGCGTAAATCGGTTTTGGCTGGGGCTGAAAGCCGTGAACGCAACGATGGTGGAGATTAACGGTTGAAAATCCGTTGCAGGAAGCGTAGTCCTTCGCGAGCCAGTGAATCCTGATCCGGCGCGAGCGGCCGCCAGAGCGAGACCGCGCGGGCGATCTCAGTGATTTCCGCGGTGAATGCCTCGATCACTACCGGGCCTTGGTAGTTGATTGCAGTTAGCGCCAACACAACTTCCGGCCATTCGATGTGCCCGGTGCCCGGCGTGCCACGGTCGCTTTCACAGGAATGAAAGTGAAACACCCTGGAACCGGCCATGCGGATCGCGGTAGCGAGGTTTTTCTCCTCGATATTCATGTGGAAGGTATCCAGCAGCAAGCCGACATTGGACGCGCCGATTCGCTCGATGAGTTCGAGGCCCTGCTCTACGGTGTTGATGAAGTCGGTCTCGAAACGGTTTAACGGTTCAATGGCAAGCTGGACGCCTCGCTCTCCGGCATATTCGGCCACCGGCTTCAACGTTTCCACCGCAAGACTCCACTGCTTTGACCGCTGCGGGGGCGACAGGAGGTTCGTCTTTCCGGTCGCGGAATACATTGGGCCCGCCACGAACGGTGAACCGAGTTCCTTCGCGATATCTATGCACGTCTCGAGGTATTTCGCGGTGTTAGCGCGGACGTTTTCCTCGTCTGAACTGGCATCCCGGCCCGGGCCGAAAGCACCACAAACCGTCGCGGTAAGGTCATTCTCCGCCAATGCCCTTTGAATCCGACCAACATCAATCGTAACGGGGTCTTCAACGCAGATCTCGATGATGTCGAAGCCCAGTTCGCGAACCTTTTTGACAAGTCCAAGCGTCTGGTTCGAGAACGGTGAAACCCAGATAAATGTACTGGCACCGAAGCGCATGAACGATTTTCCTTGAAGTAGAGCTGCTGCCCGAGTTCCGTAAAATTCCGGATGGCCTGTTCAGTCGACCCCTCGAAGAACCGCCACATCGTTTTGAATGCCGGGAATGCCGGGTCCCGGCGCCCGGCACTACTTAGCCGTCAGCAGCGGCTTCATGTATTCGTACGCCTGCCGTGCCACCAGGTCCGGCTCGACGTTTCGCCGGTTGAATCCGATCTCCATCGCCAGGTAGCCGTCATAAGCGATGTCACGCAGCGCTTGCACCAAACCAACAAAATCACCCGGACCCTGACCGGGGGCCAACCGGCCAAACTCGGAGAGGTGAACGTGGCGCAAATTCTTCCCCATCTTATAGACGTAATCGGTCGGCACCTCGTTGCGATAATACGCATGCTGGGTGTCGAACATCAGCTTGACGTTCGGTTCGGCCACTTCCTCCATCAACTCGATGGCGTGGTCGCAGCTCTCGATCAGGTTGCTGTCGGTGGGCGTCGGCTCGATGGCCAGCACCACCCCGGCGCCTTCGGCGGACCTGGCGATCTCCTTGAGGGCTTCGGCACTCCAGGCCCAGGCCTGGGCGCGCGGCGTGCCGAAAATCTGCCATCCGGCGACGTAAAGCACGGTGTTACCCCCGAGGTCGGAGCAGAGCCGGGCAACTTGTTTGTACTGTTCAATGGCTTCCCGGCGCTCTTCCGGAAGGGGCGAAGCGACGTTAAAGCCGGGACCGCCGCCGGGCGCCGGCAGCATGCTGGAGAGCGCCAGCCCATTGTCGTCCAACACGCGTTTGATCTCCTTGCGCCGCTCCTTGGTGACCTGACTAGGGTAGGCATGCGGTGCGGCCGCCCCGATTTCAATGCCGTCGTAGCCGATTCGAGCGATCCGTTTGATGGTTTCTTCGAGGGTATAGGCAGGAACCCAAACCGGAAAGCTGGAGTACACCCAGGTGTTAAAGGCTAATTTCATGATTCGTGGATGCTTGTGCTTTGCTGTTGAAATCTTCTGCCGGTCTAATCCCAGACGAAAATCGCTTTTTCGGTCTTCCGTTCGTCAAACATTCGGAATGCCTCCGGGGCCCGGTCCAGAGAGAAACGGTGGGTAATCATCTTCTCCACCGGAATCCGTCGATCGACGATGAACCGGGCTATCTCCTCAAATTCACTCAGAGGGAAATACCACGCCCCGATGACCTGAAGCTGTTTTCTGATAAACTGGTCGCTCGGGTTTATCGTCGTCGAAGACGATTCCCCAACGAGAGCCACCGATCCGAACCGGCGTGCGGAGTCGAGGGCAGAGTTCTGGGCTTTGCCGTTCCCCGAACAGTCGATCGCCGCGTCCACACCTGCGCCGTCCGTGAGTTCGCGCAACCGCGCGGTGGCATCTTCGCTCCCGCTGTTCACGATTTCGTCCGCCCCGAGTTCCTTTGCCATCGTCAGCCGGTCCTCGAGCACGTCGACGGCGATGATGCGTGCGCCCCTGGCTTTCCCTATAAGGACGCCGGCCGCCCCCATCGGACCGATGCCGAAGACGGCCAGGGTAGTGGCGCCCGATACGCCCAACCTTTTTTGGGCGGAGTATTGCGTTCCAATCATGTCGGTCATGACTGCGCCCGCCTCGAACGAGAGTTGATCCGGCAGCTTGAGGCAGTTAATCGCAGGCGCCACCAGGTAGTCGGCATCACCGCCGTCCACGTCGAAGCCGAGGCATTTGAACTCGGGGCACAGCATCCGGAAGCCGCCATGGCACCACCGGCAATGCCCGCAGCCGATGGCGAGGTAAACTGCCACCCGGTCGCCCGGTTTAACGTTGGTCACGCCGGTCCCGACTTCCACGACGTCACCCGCCGGTTCATGTCCGGGAATGATCGTGCCTGTCTTGGCTGCCTCACTGGCCAGCACGGGCTTGCCGTAATAAAGGCTCATGTCGCTTCGACACAGGGCCGAAGCCCGCATTCTAACCAGCGCCTCGCCGGGTCCGGGTACCGGATCCGGGCGATCGACCACCTCTACCTTTTTGTTTCCAGGGAATAGAACCGCTTTCATGATGATTTTCTGTTGATACCTAGGTGGATAGCGATCTTCCTGCGCCAACGGCGGACGCGTGTTCCGCGGCAACCTGGACCCGGGCCCGCAAAATCGTGTGGGCGTAAAGCCGAGCTACCAGCGCCGATCCATCACTTGACTGCCCCCATGGTGAGGCCCGAAATCAGCCGTCGTCGCAGTAGAAACGTCATCACCAGGATGGGAGCGACAATGGCGGTTGACGCCGCCGTCAGGTTACCCCATTGCGTGCCGAACATCCCGGTAAACTCGTTGACACCGACCGGGGCCGTTTTCACGTCGGCGCGCGTCAGGGTCAACGCGAAGAGAAATTCGTTCCAGCACAGGATCATGCTCAGCACGGCCGCGGCAACGATGCCCGGCACGGCCAGGGGCAAGGTCATCCGGGCGATGACACCGATTCGTGAACAACCATCCACGCGTGCAGCCTCCTCGATGTCGGCGGGGATCTGGGCGATGACGCTGCGCAGCAGCCACACCACCATCGGCAGGTTGAATGCCGTGTAAGGGATAATCAGGATCGGGTAGGTGTCGATCAATTGTAACTGGCCTGCGAGCACGAATACGGGGATGGCCGCTACGATGGGAGGAAACATAATCGTCGACAAGATCCACGTTGATAAAAATTTCCGGCCGGTAAAGCGTACCCGTGCGAGGGCGTAAGCCGCCGGAACGCCGACCAGGATACTGAGGGCGGTCGAAGCCGCGGCCACCAGGGCGCTATGCACCAAAAGCGGCAGGAAGGCCTGGGACGAAGATGTTTCGCCTCCAAATACCGCCGCGTAATGTTCCAGCGTCGGCCGGAACACCCATTTGGGCGGGATGGTCTGCGCATCGCCGCTGGGTTTGATAGAGGTGAGCACCATGAAAAGCAGGGGGATCAGCGCACCGATCATCGACACCCACACGACCAGGCGGCCGGCAATATTCAGGGGTACTCTGCTGACATCTGCCATAACTTGCCTCCGTCCGGGATGATCAGTGTAACAGTTCGGTGTTGCGGCCCAGCACCTGCAGCAACTGCGAAACGATGAATGACAGCAAGATCAGGAATACGATGCCGACGGCGGCAGCGGCACCGATCTGGAAATCTTGCAGCCCAACCCGGTAGAGCGTCAGGTTGATCAGTTCGGTCGAGCGTCCGGGGCCGCCGCCCGTCAGGATCTGGACGGTGCCGAACGTTTTAAAAGCTTCAACCACCCGCAGCAACACGGCGATGGCGATGAACGGCCGCAGCTGCGGCAGGGTCACGTGCCAGAAGGTTTGCCAGACCGTGGCGCCGTCGACGGCCGCGGCCTCCTTGGATTCCTGGGGCAACCCCTGCAGCCCGGCCATCAGGATCAGGGCCACAAAGGGCGTCCATTGCCACACGTCCAGGCTCACCATAGCCACCCAAGCGGTCGGCGCCGAGCTCAACCACTCGATCGGCCGGTGGATCAGGCCCGCCCGCTGCAGGTAGTAATCGACCCAGCCGTAGTTAGGATTGAGCAGTTCGCGCCAGATCAGCGCAGACACCACCGGCGTCACTGCGAAAGGCAGCAACAGGACCGTTGAGGCCAGGTTGTTGCCTAAACTTCGCGGGGCGAGGGCGCACGCCAGCCCCAACCCCAACAGAAGTTCGATCGTAACCGACACCGCCACGAACAGCAGGGTAACGAAGAATCCGTTCCGGACGGTCGGATCGGTGAACACCTGCACGTAGTTATCCAGCCCGACAAACCGCTTCAGGTCAGGGTTGAGCAGCGTAAAGTTGAAGAAACTGGCCTGCAGCAGATAGAGCGCCGGGGCGATCGTCATCAGCAGCAGGATCACCAGGGCAGGGGCCACGAGCGACCAGCCTAATGCCATATCGGAACGAATGGACTTCTTCGCTTCTTGCGGCGAAGGCGCCCATTCGGCCGTAGGCGTCGGTCGGGTGATGGCGGCTTTAGCCATTGGCGATCGGATACCCTGCCTGCTTGATCATCCCTTTGATCTGGGAGGCGGCCGCATCCAGCGCCGCCTGGGGCGTCTGGCTGCCGGTCGCGGCATTGTTGACCGCCACCGCAATCGCCTTACTGACGTCGCTGTAGTTGCTCAGGCGCGCCCGTCCCACCCCGACCCCCAGCGACTTGCCGAGAACTTCGTAGAAGTTGGCGAAGTCTTTCTGAAGCGCAGGATCCGACACGGCTTGTCTATACACCGAGACGCGGGTGGGGTGCAGCTGCTTCTGCAGCATCTTTACCTGCGTATCACTCGACGTCAGCCACGTTATCGCCCGGTACGCCCATTCCTTGTTTTTGGCGAATTTGTTGATGCTCAGGATCCAGGTTCCGAAGTGAGGCCCATAGGATACCTTCTTCGGGACCATGGCGTAGGCCACTTCCCCTTTCACATCCGGGTTGAGCTTCATGTCATGGTAGTTCATCGCCATCGCCGTCAGCCCTGAGTTGAACGTGGCGCTCACGTCATCCCAGGAAAACGACGTCACGCCCGGCGGGGTCACCTTCCGCTTCTGAATTAGATCGGCATAGAAGGTAAGCGCCTCAATGCCGGCCGGAGAGTCAAAAGAGAACCGGAAATCGTCGGAGACGAGGTGGCCGTCGCCTCCCCAGCAGGCGAGCAACGTCTTGAAATCGTCGGTCGCCCAATCGCCGGTGCCGGGCATGAGCGTGGTCCCGTAAAGCCGTTTGTCGGGCCGGGTGAAAAATTCGGCCATCGGCACAAAATCATCCCAGGTTTCCGGCACCTTGAGTTGCTTGCCATACCGGCTTTGAAAGGCTTGTTGCTCTTGCGGGTTATCGAAGAGGTCCTTTCGATAGGCGAGCGTGAGCACGTTCGATTGGATCGGCAAGCCGAAGATTTCGAACCCCTGCTTGGCGATCTGGGCGGCGTCGACCTCGGTTGGCGAGCCTGGAAAATGCATGAACGACTTGGCCGTCTGGTAAACCGCCGAATCATAAAAGGCGGCCGGGATGAAATCGGTCAGGTTAGGATCGGTTACGTCATTGTATTTCGGGTCTTTCAGGTAGGAAGTCAGGGGCTCGAGCTTGCGGGTCAGGGCCGGCATCCACGGCGTATCGATAATCATGATATCGTAGTGGGGGCTCGAGGCCGCCAGTTCCGCAAACACTTTCTGCTGCAGCGCGGCGTAAGGGTAGGTTTCGAGGTTCAGCTTGATGCCGAACTTGGAAGCAAAGTCGGGCAACACGAGTTTTACCGCTTCGGAATCGGCTTCGGCCGTCGCGTACAACAGGTTGAGCATCTGTGGTTTTGACGCGGCCTGCGCCGTGCGCGGCGCGAGCACGCCGCCGAAAACCGCCGCACCGGAAGTTGCGGCGGCTAACTTTAAAAAATCTCGCCTTCTCATAGGAACTTTCCAAGGGGGGGTGATGGATTCGATGTGGCTCTGGGGGGAACGAAGGGTGGAGTGTCCGTTAGGTCGCGGGTGCCAAGGGTCGGGTGTGGGTCTTCGTCCGGGAGGGACGATCACCGTTAGGCTCCCTCTAGAAATAAGGTGATCAGTGGTTCGGCTTGCGAGGCTGGATTTCGTAGTTCCAGTCGCCGTGGAATTTGTCACGCCGCAGCTTGACCTGGGCGATCTCCTGGTCCGAAACTTTGATCCCCGATTCATAGGAGGCGGTGTCCAACTCCGAATGCACCCGGAGGCCTGTGGCGGTGGTGGTAGCGGCAATGAGACTCACGATGGCCTGCAAACTGATCAGAGGCTTGCCACGCCAATTCTGGGTGATGAAAGCGAACAACCGATGCTCGATCTTGTTCCACTTGCTGGTGCCGGGCGGGAAGTGGCACACGGCAATGCGCAAGCCCGTTTCATCGGCGAGTTTTTGTAGCTCCCATTTCCATAACCGCAGCCGTGAGCCGTTACTGCCCCCGGAATCCGCCGTGATCAGCAGGCGCTTGGCATGCGGATAGGTTTGCTGGCCCATGGACCGCCACCACCGGCGAATGCTTTCAACCGCGAATTCGGCGGTGTCATGGTCCACCCCCACACTGACCCATCCTGAGTTGCGACCGATATCGTAAATGCCGTACGGGGTGGCGCGCCCCAATTCCTGGTCGATGAAATCATGCACCCGCACTTTTTCCGGATCGCCTTTGGGGCGCAGTTCCCGGCCGCCATTCTTGAAATCGCCCACCAATTCCTTCTTTTTGGTGTCGACCGAGATGGCGGGCTCTCTGCGGCTTAAGCACCACTTCACCTTAGCATTGAGATGCTCAAACTGGGCATTGCGGTCCGGATGGTTGGCCCCCCCTTTGGTCTTGCGGTTAGCTTGCAAACTGTAGCCCAGCTCGTGAAGCAAGTCGCCCACCACTTGATGGCTGACGCGGTGGTGGAGGCGCTGCAGTTCCTCCGTCAGCTTCCGCAGGCTCTTACAGGTCCAGCGCAAGGGCGCCTCGGGGTCTGCGCGCGTGGTGGATTCCAGCAGTTTCTCCAGATCCGACTTGAAGGTAGGGTCCCGATCGACCGCTTTTTTTCGGCCGCCGCCGGCCCGCCGAATGCGCCCCGGGCTCAACGCCGCTGGCTCTTGCAGTTCCGCCAAGCCGTGGCGGATCACGCGCCGTGAAACCCCGGTGGCCCTGGCGACAGCGCAGATGCCTCCTGGTCCAATCGCCTGACTCTCTGCGGCGGCCAACAGCCGACGCGCCCGCTCATCCAACCGGGGCCGTAAGGTCTCGTAGCGCGCTCTGATGTCGGCCTCAGCAATCATGAATCCAAGTGTAGGCCGAAATCTTTCTATATGGAATGTTTATTTCTAGACGGGCCCTTAGCCCGGGACTGCAACGTTTGGCGCGGGAAGAGCGTGGTTTCGGTTTCAGCCCCTTCGGGGCTGAAGGCGGGTTCGTCCGGACGAAGAGTGTTAATGGACGATGTTGCCATGTTTCGAATCGCCCGTTGCGGGGGAGTTCTTCTCATAAGGGTACAGCATAGTGTGAAACCTGACTGCGATGAACTTCGGTTTGAATTCCAATTTCCGGGATTTGGTCGTCGGGTGCCAACCCTGCGGCGGGTATGGCCGCTTATGGCTGGAACCGGCGGCCCGTTTACCGGCGGGACCGCGCGATCATGACGGCGAGAATGATAATCACGCCGCGGGCGATTAACTGCTGGCTGAACTCCAGCCCCATCAGGATCAGCCCGTTATTGATTAGACCAATCATGAGGGCGCCCACGATCGAGCCGACGACCGATCCGAATCCTCCGAACAAACTGGTGCCGCCCAGCACGGCCGCCGCAATTACCGATAATTCATCACCTTCACCGAGCTGGAACCGGCCCGAGTGGAGCCGACCGGCATAGAGCATCCCGGCTATCGCGGCCGCCACACTGGAAATGATCAGCACCTGCAGCTTAATATTATGCGTCTTGATGCCCGTAAACCGCGCGGAATTCTCGTTGCCCCCGGTCGCGAGGACCTTGCGCCCGAAAGTGGTTTTTCTCAGGGCGACGTGGCCGATGATCGCCGCAATCAACGTCCAGATCAACAGGATCGGGATGGCGCCCAGGCTGCCGGAGCCGAAATAGAAGTTGTAAGTCCGGTCCAGAATCGGGACGGCAGCGGTGTTGCTGGTCCACATCGCCACGCCCCGCGCGATTTCCATCATCGCCAGCGTCACCAGGAACGACGGGATACCTACGCCCGTTGTCAGCATCCCGTTGACCAGCCCCACCACGATGCCGGTCAGAAGGCCCGCCACGATCCCTCCGATGAGCCCGAACGCGGAGATCGCCAGCGCCGTGATCACCGACGCCAAGCCCGCCACCGCACCGACAGACAAGTCGATTTCACCGCAGGACAGCACGAACGTCATCGCCACGGCCATGATCGCGATCATGGCAGTCTGTCGGACGATGTTGAGCAGGTTGTTTGGGTCAAGGAATCCCTTCTCGCCCAGCGTGATCGAGAAGAAGATGAAGATCAGGACAAACCCTGCGTAAATGACGTACTGGCGCCAGTCCTCCAGGGCACGGCGCATAAAGGTGGGCGCGGGCCGCGAAGCCGCCGGCGTGGTGGGCTCAGAGATCGTAGGCATGGTGTTCTTTTTCTTGGATGGCAACTTGCAGGCCTTTTTCCATGGCCGTGATACGGCTGCCCGTGTCGGTGGCGCCCGCCGCCCAGCTTTCGATTTCCTCAGAGGCAACTTCTCGAACGATTCTTCCCTCGGACATGATCAGGATCCGGTCGCTGAAGGCCAGCAGTTCGGCCGGTTCCGACGAGATGACAATGACGCCTTTGCCTTGGTCGGCCAGGTCCCGAATGATCTCGACGATCTCGGTCTTGCTGCCGATGTCGACGCCAGCGGTGGGTTCGTCCAGGATCAAGAGGCTGGGGTCGGCGGCCAGCCATTTGGCGAGCACCACCTTTTGCTGATTTCCGCCCGACAAGCTGCGGATAGGAAGGTCCGGAGAGGCGGTCTTGACCCGGAGCCGCTGGATAAAATCCTGGACCAGGGCCCGTTCCTCGGACTCGCGCACAAAACTGTACCGGGCCAAGCGGTTGATGACCGGCAGGCTCAGGTTGTTCGCCACGCTGTGCTGGAGCACCAATCCCTGGGTGAGCCGGTCTTCGGGGATCATGGCTATGCCTGCGGCCAGGGCTTCCGGCGGCGAGGTGATCTTGACCGCCTTTTCTCTCACCCGGATTTCACCCTCAACGACCGGTTGCAGCCCGGTGATCGACCTGGCCAGGGAGCTGCGACCGCTCCCGAGCAGGCCCGCGATACCCACGATCTCGCCTGCCCGAATGGTAAAACTCACGTCGATCGGGCGAGGCTTACCGGTCAGGTGCGAAACGCGCAGGATTTCCGGGCCCAGATTCCTATTGGCCCGTGCCCGCCGTTCGAATGCCCCGATCCGGCGGCCGACGATTTGTTCGACGATGTGGTCCAGGGGCGTTTCCGCCACGGACTGGGTCATGACGTTGCGCCCGTCCCGCAGGATCGTTACCCGCTCGGCGATCCGCCGGATTTCCTCCATGCGGTGCGAGACGTAGATAATGGACATCCCCGAACTCTTGAGGCGATCCAGGAACGCAAACAGGTGATCGATCTCCGCCGTGCTCAGGGTCGCCGTCGGCTCATCCATGATGAGCACACTCGCCTCCTGCGAAAGGGCTTTGGCGATCTCGGTCAGTTGCCGCTGGCCAGCGCTCAAATTGCTTACCCGGCGACGCGGGTCGAGCTCGACGCCGATCTTTTCCAGGAGTCCGTGCGCCTTTTTCAGGGCCGTGCGATCGTCCAGGAAGCCGCCGGCGGCCCTGGGTTCTCTCGTCAGGAAAATATTCTCGGCAACGGTCAGCGTGGGAATCAGGCTGCCCTCCTGGAAGATCATTGCAATCCCCAGGCGGCGGGCCGCCTCGGGCGTATGCTCCTCGAGTTTGACCCCGTTGATCCAAATTTCACCCGCGTCCGGTTTGTGGACGCCGCAAAGGATCTTCAGAACCGTGGATTTGCCGGCGCCGTTTTGACCGAGAAGGGCGTGGATTTCGCCTTTGCGCACCGAAAAATCCACGTGCTCGACCGCTTTGACCCCGCCGAAGGCCTTGACGATGCCTGTCATGACGACGGCATCGCCCGGTTGTTGATTAGCTTGCTTCATCGATTGACGTCGACTGATTCTGTCCAAGCCGTCAGGCCTTGAGATTACTTCATGCTTTTTGTGATATTGGCGGGAGGATCCTGGTGGTACACTTCCTTCCAGGCCTGCAGCAGATTATCTCGGGTGATGGCCAGTGCGGGCCAGGCAACGTAGGCGGGCGCCGGTTTGTTAAGGAGCCCGTACCCGGCCAACAATGCCTCGGTGGTGCCCTGGTCGTAGGGCCGCTGTGCCCCCAAGCCTTTAATCAACCCGCTTTGGGCCATTTCGATGGCCACGTTCTGCCCTAAATCGCAGGTGGTGATAACCAGGTCATCCTTGGCCGCGGAACGGGCCGCCGACATAACCCCTTCGGCGGGCACGTCCCATACCGCCCAGATACCGTTCAAATTCCGGTGGGACGTGAGCATCGCGGAGGCGGCCCGGTCCCCATCGCCCGAAAAGTCGGGCCCCCCGATGCCTTGTTCGGCCGCGATTTTGATCCCGGGGTAGCTGTCGGCGATTGTTTTCTTGAACCCGTCGTAGCGTTGACGCGTTACGAAGAAATCCGCCGCGTGGTAAACCAAGCCGATCTGACCCTTGCCCTTCAGGAACTTCGCCATGAGGTGGGCGGCAACGACACCGTTTCCGTAGTTGTCGGCCGAAACGACGCTTACGTAGTCTTTACCAGCCTCCATGCCCTTGGGAACGTTGTCCATGAAGACCAGTTTCACCCCTTTCTGGCTCGCTTTCTGGTAGGCGGAGGCTGTGGAGGTTGGGTCCGTCGGGATCGAAACGATGATTTGGGGGTTTTGCGCCAGGATCGTTTCGATGTCAGCCACCTGTTTCTCCGGTTTGAAACCCGCGTCGGTCACCGCAACAACGTCGATGGCCATTTTTGCAAATTGGGCCTTGAGGCCGGCGATCTGCGCCTGCGACCAATCGTTTCCTCCGTAATGCATCACGATCGCGGCTTTCGCCTTGAGCCCCCGGACTTTTTCCAATTCTTCGGAAGTTAAACTTACCGAGTTCGGGTCAGCGGCATCCTCGCCGTGGGGGCCTTTACTCAACGGCTTCTGCTGGACTTCGGCCAACGCTTTCGCCGGATCGACGCCCTGGCCGTGCGCACTTCCGGGCACGCCGCCCAGCGCCGCCAGTGCAAGGATGAGTGAGGTCAGGGTAGAACCGATTTTCATAGGGGTGGGGGGGTATAGGCTAAATTTGATTTATTTGCGAAAGCTCAATCTCAGCTTTCAAGCCGCTTCTCAAAGCTTTCCAAGTACTGCATGCTGATCTCTGCGCCGGCTTTCGGATCGTCATAGGCGTCCAATTCCACCGCGATCCATCCGGAATAGTTGATCCGGACCAGCGCATCCAGAATCCCCTTCATGTCCAACTCACCCCGGCCCAGCGGCAGAAACTCAAACGGCTGCCGGCGAAAATCCTTCAGGTGGACGTAGCGGATTCGGCCGGCGTGATCGAGAATCAACTGCGCCGGATTGCCGCCCGCTGCAGCCAGGTGAGCGGTATCCGGACAAAAGCAGATCCTCGAACGGCTGAATACTTTCTTAATCTGTTCGGGCCTTTCCACGATCGTGGTTAGGTGCGGATGGTAATGCGCCAACAAACCGCGCTGCTCAACCGCGTCGACGACCTTGTCCAAAGCCTCGGCAAGGCGGTCGTAATCTTCATCCGTCGCCGGCACCGTTTTTTGCGCTCCGCCGCCTACCACCAGGTGCTCAGCGCCGAGCTCGGCCGCGAGGTCCGCGGCCTTTCGAATTCTCCATAACTCTTCGGATAAGATGTCGGGAAAGACGAAATTACCACCACTGTACACGGCGACCAGACGGAGCCCGGCCTGATCGAGCCGGCCTCGAAGGCCGCTGAGGTTATGCTCGTAGTCCACGAGGTTGCCGTCGAAGAGCTCGATGGCCTGATAGCCGGCCTGCGCAATCTCGGCGATCGCGCGATTCATGTCGCCAAAGGTCCGGTAGAACAAATTCTTCACGGAAGTGACCCCGACAGGTTCTCCTCCCAGAGCACCCCAACAATTCGCGTGGTAAGCTTTCTTCCAAAGCGGCATATCGACTCCCGATGTCAGCCACGGTTAATTCAGTCTCATCACGTTACTTCCTGCTACGGCTTGCGCTCGGCATTGTAGCGGCTGGCAATGTAGTCGGAGACGCGCCAGGCGTTGGCCATGATGGTGAGCGTGGGGTTGGCCCCGGTTGCCGTCGGGAACGGCCCGCCGTCGACGACGAACAGGTTATCAACCTCATGCGCCCGGCACCACTTGTTCAGAACCGACGCGGCAGGATCATCGCCCATACGGGTGGTGCCGTGCTGGTGCGAACAGTTGCCGGTGATGCGTTTGGGGTAGACGCGGTACACTTTCTTCGCTCCGGCCGCCTCCAGGATTTCAGCGTTACGATCGATGACCCAGCGGCCCATCTTGAGGTCATTCTCGTGCATTCTGCTGGTGATCCGCGCAACGGGTAGTCCCCAGGCGTCTTTGACCTTGTCGTCGAGCTCCACGCGGTTGTCGTGTTGCGGCATGTCGTGGAGCACCATGCCGACGGCGAAGCTGTGGTTATAGAAGTCGCGGTCCATCTGCTTGGCTTGCAGGCCCCACATCGGGCGATCCGGCAAGCTCCAGTTGATCGGCAGCGGGATGCCGACGCCCGCGGAAGCGACATGACAGCCGCTGACGAAACCGCGTTTTTCGTCGTGCTCGTAGAATTGATAACTGCTCGACGCCACGTAGCCGCCGCCTGCCCAGGCGTAGATCGGGTCGTCAAAAACGCCGACCGCCGCGCTGTACTCATGGAAGGTCGCGTTGCGGCCCACAAGGTCGCTGCCGTTCGCCAGACCATGGGGAAAGCGGGTCGAGCGTGAAAGCAACAACAACCGCGCTGACTCGATCGCGCCGCAGCCAAGGATAAAGATGTCCGCCTCCTGCTCTGTAAAGTCGCCGTCGGCATCTTGATACACCGCGCTCCTGGCCCGGCCCCGCCCGTCAACCGTAATTTCGTGCACGTAACAGTCAGGCCGCAGATCCAGCCGTCCGGTCTTCAGCGCGTCGGGAATCCAGACGGAGAGCGCGCTTGAGCGCGTGCCGGTCGGATCGCCGTGCTGCTGGGCAAAGGCGCTCTGAACGGTCACGGGTCGACCGTTGTAGGGGCGGGACAGCGCCGCCATGGGCGTCGGGAAGCAGTTGTAACCGAGCTTGCAGCAACCCTCGTAGAACTTTCGACCGTAGCGCGTCGCGGGCAGGGGCGGACACGGGTAATCCTTACTGCGGAACGCCTCGTACCTGTTCACGCCGCCCGCGCCCGACACGCCGAAGGCCCATTCGACCCTGGTGTAATACGGTTCCAGGTCCGCGTAAGAGATCGGCCAGTCGACGAGCGTTGTCCCGGGCAGGTCACCGGCAATCGTGCGGAGTTTAAAATCGCTCTCGGTGAAGCGCGGCAGCCAGCCCTGCCAATGGACCGTTCCCCCGCCGACCATCTGCGGCACCGGACAAAACAGTTCAACTTTAGTTTCTCCGTCTGTGGACCCCCGGTAAGTGCGCGGGTTGAGGATCGGGTCAGGCCAGAGGTTGTAGCGGTTTACATTGGCGAGCTCATCGCCGCCGAAGCTTTCGCGGTTGCGCCAGGGCCCGCGTTCGAGGGCCACCACCCGCATGCCGCGTTCAGTGAGCACCTTGGCAGCGGTCGCGCCTGACGCGCCTGCCCCGATGATGACCACTTCTACGCGTTCCGGCCTATGCTTTTGCGCCATGGTGCCTGTGCTCCTCCCAATCGATCGGTTGCTCAGCGAAGAACGGCAGCGTCGTGAAGCGCCCGGCGTGCGTCTCGGCCAGCGACTCCGGCCCTTCGAATCCGATTAATTTCCAGCCGACGCGGTCTTTGTTGCCGCCATAGATCGGATCGGAGTAGAAAGCCTGCCGGGTGTGCAGGGCAAGCAACGGGAAAAAGCCGAGTTCGATCTCGGTGCTCGTCTGCTGCAGCGCGGGCTCGACCGGTGCGAAACCCGCGGCGGTCTGCGCTTCCATCAGCCCTGCCTCGGCCTGCAGCGCCGGCCGTTCGATGCCGGCCAGAATCCTGTCCTGCTGCTCAGCCGTCAGCCGCACGAAATCAGCCCCGAACCGGGACCGGCTCCTGCGATCCAGTTCGTTGATGCCCTCAACGTATTTCGCGCCCAGGACCGCGATGCGCCGTTGCCATGCCTCGGCGCGCTTGCCCTTGAGCTTCTCGAAGCCGCTGCCGTCAGGCTTTGCATACACGAAGTCAATGCCCGAGAGGTAGCGATCAAGGAATTCAACCGTTCCGGCCTCTCTGGCCCCGGGCTGATCGTCGGCCGGAATAATGCGCGCCATCGCTGCCTCGACCGTCGCGCGCTGGTGCGCATCGAAAAATCTTCCTTCCATGCTGCTTCGATCCGCTTGCGAGTCTGCCATCGGGAACCTCCTACGCGGTTAGAACAAAGCCTGCACCCGCGCGTTCACGAGAAAATGGACGGTTGGGACTACGAGGGTCCGGGTCCAAATCAAAGTAGTTCGCACACCCAAAAGGGATGTTGGGGTAAGGTCCTCTTTTCATCATGACGCAACGATCGACCCTTAGCGGGCCGGGGGGAGCTCTAGCCGGCAGCGCCATGATAGGGCGTGCATAAAACGCCCGTATAGAATGAAAGTGCGCGGCTTTTTGAACGTTATTGCGATCGCTGCCAATGCCCGGGGGTTTGGCCGAACGCCCGTCGGAAGCGCCGGGTCAGGTGGGCCTGGTCCGAAAAGCCCGCTTCCACGGCGATCTCAGCCAGCGAACGCTGGCCGCCATCGAGCGCGATCAATCGCCGGGCATGCCGCAACCGGCATTGCACCAGGTATTCGTGAGGCGAAACGCCCACGCTGGCGCGAAAGGCCCTGAGAAAATGGCATCGGCTCAGGCCGGCGACCCGGGCCGCCTCTGCCGTTGAAACTCTTTCGCGGAAACGTTGCTCAAGCAGTTGAACAGCCCGCTCAACCCGCAGGTCGCGGGGCCGAGCCGCCCGGGCCGGGGCCACCCGCCGGACCAGCGCCACTGCCAGGGCGCAACTGAGCGCTTCAAAAAAACCCAATCCGTGCGGGCACCCTTCCTCCGCTTCCTGGGCAACAAGGCCGCAAAGGGTTTCCAACGGACCGTCGAGCAGCACTTCCTGCTTCTCCGTGTGGTACAGGACGCGAGGGTCAATGCGCAACGACAGGGCCGCAGCTTCCAGAAACGCGGGCTGTAGCTCGAAGCGCGTCACGGGCCGTTCATAGTGCCCCCGTATCGCCGCATGGCACAACACGCCCGGGGCCACAAAAAACAAGCGGAGGTCCGAACCCACGCCGGTAGATTCCGTCGCCATCCGGCCCGCCTCCGCTTGTGGCGCCTCGTAGATCAGCCAGAAATGGTTTAATCCGCCGTCTGGCGCTTGCGTCTCCCGGCCCGCGGGCAGTTGGTGCACGGAGACTCGCAGGCCCCCAAACTGCACGCCGTCACCGGTCCGCTGGCGAGTGGGCGTCAACGGGCCTGCTGGATCATCTGGCTGGTGCAGGGTAGGCATCATCACGTCATTGACATTTTTTACCGTTCGCCACGTATAGGGAAACCGGGTCTGCTTGTCTCACGGTGATGGAACGATCCGGGTTGCCTTGCGGCGAAGATCCGGACGGCACACCTTCGCGGGCAGCCGTCCTGGGCACGACTTGGTGAATACGTTCTTGTCACGGGCGGCAGCGCTGAAGCGTTTTGGGAATCGGGGCGGGCCATTCGCGGCCCCCGTCTCCCCCGCCCGGGAACCGAAACCTTAGAGAGAACGTTGTCATTCTGCATGCTCTTAATCGCGTTCCGGGTGAGTCGCAACCGGAAAGGTTGCGGCCGACTTCACCCCGGCCGGACAGCCGATCGGCCCCTCGACATCACGAGCGCGCCCCACTCAGCCGGCGGTCTGACACCTATCGGGCCACCAAGCCGGCAGGCAAACATCGCCCGCTGAGAAAACGTTACCACTGAAAAGCTGCCCAACGGATCAGGCGCCAAAAAATGTAAGCTAGCTGCGGCTCCGGAACGGTGCGGGGAAGAAACGGTGGGCTGCCATTCCCGGCCGGTCCCCGCCTTCCGGGCGCAGCCCTGCGGGCACGCCGCCGCCGGTTGAGAGGGAACCGCCCGTTTCCCGATCATCACCGGGCGGTCCAGCCGAGATCGATCGAAAGCGCCGCGCCCGTGATGCTCCGGGCCAGGTCGGAGCTCAGGTACCAAATGAATTCCGCCACTTCGTCCGGTTCGACCAGCCGCTTGATTGCAGCCGGTTGCAGCATGACGTTTGGAATCACGGCTTCAGGGGCGATGCCGTGGATCCGGGCCTGGTCCGCGACCTGCGCCTCTACGAGGGGCGTGCGCACGTAGGCCGGGCACACGGCGTTCACCGTTATGCCGTCTTCGCCGACTTCCAACGCGGTGGCTTTTGTGAGGCCGATCAGCCCGTGTTTGGCGCTGACGTAGGCCGATTTGAACGGGCTGGCCACCAAACCGTGCATGCTGACGATGTTGATTATCCTGCCCCAGCGCTGCTTTTTCATTCCCGGCAACACGGCTTTGGTGAGCTGAAACGGCGCGGTCAGCATGACCTGGATCATCCCGGCCCACGTTTCTTCCGGGAACCGGTCTACCGGCGCGATATGCTGAAACCCGGCGTTATTGACGAGGATATCGATTTTGCCGTCCCCGATGGCGAGGGCCTCTTCGGCGATCCGGTTGATCCCCGCGAACGCGGACAAATCGCCGTCGACGTAAGCCGCGCCCAGTGAACCCGCGAACTGCCGGCCGGCATCGCGGAAATCGTGCACGATGACCCGGGCGCCGCCCCGCGCGAAGCGTTCGGCCGTCGCTTTGCCGATCCCGCTGCCCGCGCCGGTGATGAGCACAGTTTTATCGGATGCCATAGGAAGGGGGGAAGTCTGGTCTGGTCTGGTCTGGTCTAAATGGGGAAAAACCTGGTTTGAAGCTTGCATCAACGGGGCAAAGAATAGCGAATTTTTTTTAGGTTTTCCGGGCGGGTGCCGTCTTTGAATGTCGGCTCAGGGGGTGCCGGCGCCGGAGGATGCTCCGTAGGTGGCTGAATCGGTCTTAGGCCCAACGGGCCGGCGGACCTAGACCGTTTATACGGTCTAATCGGTGTAACGCCGGCAGGGCATCGGCGAAGGAAGACAACATTTTACCTCCATGGCCGTCGAAATGGCACCAGTCAACGGGCGGCGCGGCCCGGGTGCGTTCTTGCGCAGGTTGCGCCTTCCAGGCGACCGGCACGCCCGGACCCGGCGATCTCCTGCTGTGAACGAGCCCGAACCGCAGGAGCGAAAGACGCGCCACGAGTTGGCGCAGGATGAGGAGGCCTTTTTCAACCAGAGCGGCACCGTCGGGGGAGAATTCGGTGAGACGGACACCTCCGGGGAGAACGCCGCGGTTGACCGCGAGCCCGAGCGGGGAAGCGATCCGGGCGACATCCATCCGGAGTAACGGACCCGGTGCACCCTTCGGCGCGCCGAATGCCCGGAAGGCACGTCGCAACCGATCAGGCCGCCTGGTGCCCGGTGCCCTCGGTCTTACCGCGCTTTTTCCGGTCTTTCCGGGCCAGACTCACAAGTTTGCCTTCCAGGGCGGCAGCGGCATTCTTACCGTTGCCGGCCGCCGGTGCGGCTTCAGTTTCCTGTTTCTCCAGGCGTTTGCTCAGCAGCGCCAGCACGGCCGCCTCTTCAGGAGGCAGGCGTTCGAGGTCATGCTCGATTTTGGCGTCGGCGAGCTCGCGGAGTTCGTGCACCAGCGTCCCTTCCATGTAGCCCTCAATGATGTGGGGGTGCACGTAACACTTCCGGCAAATGGCGGGCGTGTTGCCGAGCGCTTTGGAGACCGATTCGATCGCCGCGACGACGTTCTTTTTTGCGGCTGCCTGGCCGTCCACGGTTTCAAATTCCTGCAGGGCCATTGCAGCTAACACGGTACCGGACCAGGTACGGAAGTCTTTTGCTGTGAATTGCTCCCCGGTGATTTCCTGGAGGTAGGCATTCACCTCGTCTGAGCCCACCTCGACCGGTTCCTCGTTTTGGTCCAGGTACTGAAAAAGGTGTTGTCCGGGCAATTCCTGGCATTTGGCGACGACCCGGGCAATGCGCCGATCCGCCACCTCGATTTCGTGGCGTTTACCGCTCTTGCCTTTGAACCGGAAAAGGATTCTCGACCCATCGACCTTCACGTGGCGGTTGCGCATCGTGCTCAGGCCGAATGAATGGTTGGTTTTTGCGTACTCCTCGTTCCCGACCCGGATCCGCGAGACTTCGAGCAGCTTAACAACGGTCGCAAGGACCTTCTCCCTGGGAAGCCCCGGTTTGGCGAGGTCCTCAGCGACCCGCGCACGGATTTTCGGCAGCGCTTTGCCGAACTGCATCATGCGACCATACTTGTTTTCGTCGCGAACGCGGCGCCATTCGGGATGGTAGCGGTATTGTTTGCGGCCGCGCGCGTCAAAGCCCGTCGCCTGCAGATGACCGTTGGCGTACGGGCAGATCCAGACGTTCTCATAGGCCGGCGGAATGCCGATCGAACGGATGCGCTTCAGTTCTTTTTCGTCCTCAATCGCGCGGCCGTGGACGTCGAAGTAGACGAACTCATCTCCGCGACGTTCGCGCCGGATACCGGGTTTGTCGTCCGACACGTACCGCAGCCCGGCAGATTTCGCATCAATTTCCGGCTGATCGACAACGGTTGCACTTTCTTCCGCCATATCCAAAGATTACGTCCGCACGGGGTGTTCGGGTTAGTGCCCGCGCATGCGAAGATCGTGCGCATGAGCGGGCGCGGATGGGTGGGGAAACCGCGTCGAGAGCAGGGCGGCTCTAACCGGCAGCGGCCGTTTCGACCGATTCGTCGCCCTGGAGGTAGCTTTTCCCGCGGTAGAACCGCGCGCTGAACGCGTAGACGAAAGCGGCGGCGAGCATGACGCCCATAAAAAAGAGGTAATAATTAGCACCGTCCAGGTTCAACCCCCGCGCCCGAAGGGCCGGAATCAGGAAATCGAGAAGGCCGGTAAACCAATTTCCAAACGTTACCGTGAGCAGCCAGCCGGCCATGACGAAACTCTTCATCCGCCTCGGGGCCTGGGTGTAGGAAAATTCGAGGCCGGTGATCGACACCATGACCTCCCCGGCCGTCAGGACCGCGTAAGCCAGCAACTGCCACCAGACGCTGGGTTTCATGCCGGCATCGATCCGGCGTTGGATCCACCAGATCACCACGAAGGAGGCCGCCGTCAAAAACAGGCCGATGCCGATCTTGCGCAGGGCGGTTAACGGAAAAAACCTGCTGATCAACGGGTAAAGGCCATAATTAAACAGGGGGATAAAGGCCAGGACATAGAGCCCGTTGACGACCTGGACCTGCTCGGGCAGCAGCGTCAGGCCGAAGAGGTTCAGGTCGAGATTCTTCGCCTGCAAGGTCCATTCACCCCCATTGCTCTGGTCCCACAAGGCCCAAAAGATTGCCACAAACACGTAGATGAAACAGAGCCCGCCCACGGCGGAAAGGCCTTCCCGGCTCGCCGACTCGCGCACGAACGTCATGCCGCCGGGTGGGACGTGCACGAATTTCTTGCGCCCCAACCAGAATACAAAGGTCGCCAGCAACATGAACACGCCGGGCAGGCCAAAGGCATAGCGCGGGCCGAAGCGCGGGTTATCGAGCAGGATCGGGCAAAGATAAATCGAGATCGAGGAACCGACGTTGATGGCAAAATAAAACCAGCCAAAAACTTTCGGCAGGAGGTGCTTGTTACTTTGGCCGAACTGGTCTCCGACGTGGGCGGAGACGCAAGGTTTGATGCCTCCCGCACCGATTGCGATCAGACCCAGGCCAATGAACAACCCGGTCCGCGTGTCGTTGAGTGCCAGGGTCAGGTGGCCCAGGCAATACACGATCGAAAGCCAGAGAATCGTCCGGTACTTGCCGAGCACGCTGTCGGCCAGTATGGCGCCGGCAAGGGGGAGCGCGTAGACGGCGCTCTTGAACATGTGGGTCCAAGCCGCCGCTTCGTTGTTCGGCAACGGGTCAAGCCGGCCGCGATTATTCATGAGATAAGTCGTCATGAAGATGACCAGGATCGAATTCATCCCGTAAAAGCTGAACCGCTCGGCGGCTTCGTTGCCGATGATGTACGGTACGCCCGGCGGCATCCGCGTCAGGTGCTGGTCAGGCGACCGGCGGTACCTGGACCCGGGACGCTCGGCGACGGCAGTCACGGCACTCGGAGGAGACGGCTCAGCCATTACCGGGACATTGATGCCGTGCCGTCGTGGCCTTTGCAACGGGAATCCCCGGCGAAACTCCTCGATCGCTGCCGGGTTTAATCAGTCGGAAAACGTTAACCGTACCCAGGGTTGCAGGTTCACCTGCAGCCCTTTCATCCCCTCGGTTGCGTCGCACCGCATCGCTTATGCAAACTCGAATCGGTTCATGGGATCGCCTCTGGCGCTCCGGATGGCAACGCCGGGCTTTAGTGCTCGCGGCGTTGATCACTACATTTTCCGCGTTGACGATAACGCCGGGACGCGCGCAGGTTTTTGTGCGCATCGGCCCGCCGGCGCCGATCGTTGAGCCCGGACCCCCTCCGCCTCCCGCGCGGGGTTACGTCTGGGTGCCCGGCTACTGGCATTGGAATGGTTATCGGTACGTTTGGCGGCGTGGCCGTTATATGTACCGGCCGCGAGGTCGCGGCGGGTGGGTGCCTGCCCATTATGACCGGCGCCCAGGCGGCTGGGTGTACGTTCCGGGCCATTGGCGTTGAGGCTCAGGCCGGCGCCGCCGCGTGCGCGTGCGTGCTGCCGGCGTAAATAAAAGAAAGCGGCCGGGGTTACCCCGGCCGCTGCAAATTGCCGCTGCCACCGGACGCCGCGTGCGGACCGGCCCGACGAGCGTGCGGCAGGCCGGCAGGTGCACGGGGCAGGGTACACGGTGGCTGATCAATCCGTGTGCAGTCCTGCCCCCGTCTCTTTTTTGACACGGGCAAACAGTTTAATCGTCTCGCGATTGAACGCCGGAATGTCTTTCGGCGTGCGGCTGGTCACCAGGAAATCATCAACCACCACTTCTTCGTCCACCCAGTCCGCACCCGCATTTTTCAGGTCCGACTGGATCCCCGGGAATGAGGTCAGGCGCCGGCCTTTGACCACTCCGGCATCGATCAGGAGCAACGGCCCGTGGCAGATCGCGGCAATCGGGCGCCGTCCTTCTACGAACTTCCTGGCAAATTCAACCGCATTGGGCTGCTTGCGAAGGTGTTGCGGGTTCTCCTCGCCTCCGGGCAGCAAAAGGGCGTCGTACTCGGTTTCATCCGCATCATCGAGAGGAACATCAACCGGGAACGTGTCACCCCAATGGTCCTCATCCCACCCTTTGACTTCCGTCGGTTCGGCCGAAACGAGATGGGTGGTCGCCCCGGCCTCTTGCAGGGCTTGACGCGGTTTCACCAGTTCAGACTGTTCAAACCCATTCATCACCAGAATGGCCACTTTAACTCCCGTTAAATCTTCGCTCATAATGTCTTTCGGTACAGGTCCGCCGGGGCTGTCCACGCCTCGTTTGCAAACGCCGCGGTTTCAGTAAGAACAGATCGAATTGCAGCCACCCATCGGATGGCTGGCGGCGTTCGGCGTTCGGCGTTCGGCGTTCGGCGTTCGGCGTTCGGCGTTCGGCGTTCGGCGTTCGGCGTTCGGAGTTCGGAGTTCGGAGTTCGGAGTTCGGAGTTCGGAGTTCGGAGTTCGGAGTTCGGAGCGGCAGCATGGGGGCGAGATGCCCATGTCAAGCTTGGAATCCAGCCTTCCCGTCGTGTGCCCCTTAATCTGTGTAATCTGTGGATGTTTTCTCTTTTCTGCGTCCTTCTGCGTGTTCTGCGGATGATTCCGTCTTCCCCCTTTAAATGTACCCTCGCGGGAGATCGGACCTGGTTCTATGACCCCTCCGAACTCCGAACGCCAAACCCCGAACTCACCACCTTACCTGTAGCCTTGGAACTGGCTCCACTGCGGCAACTCGCGGCTGGCGAGGTTGAGCTTGCGGTCCAGAGTTTTGTATTCCGGACAGTGCCGTTCGACCAGGCGCCAGAAGCGGCCGGAGTGATTCAGTTCCTGGGTGTGACACAGTTCGTGGATCAGAAGGTACTCAACGAGTTCGGGCGCAACGAGTAAAAGGCGGCCGTTGAGGTTAATGTGCTGCCGGCACGAGCAACTGCCCCAGCGCGACCGCTGCAGGCGCACGGTGACCCGCCGGTAATGAAGGCCGGTCTGGTTCGCGATCCGTTCCAGCCACGGTACCAGGACGAGGCTCGCCTTTTTTTTAAGCCAGGTTTGCAGGAGCGCAGACCACAGGTGCGCTCGATCGATGCTTCCATGGAGTTCGAGCAAGTGGCCCGATGACCGTTCGAGGAGCCGGACTTTGTCCCCCAGCGCGAAAATGCCTTTCACCTGCCATGATTCCTCGATGGCGGGCAGGTGGATCCGGCTCGGAAGGCCGCGCTCGCCTCCCCCGGGACAGGTGGCCCAGCGTTCACGGGCTTCGCGGATCCAGGCGGCATGTTTGTCCAGGAAATCGGCGGCTTGCGTCAGACGTACACCCCGGGGCAGCACCAGTTCAAGCGTGTCTGCGTTCAACAGCCGGAGAATGAGCCTGCGCGCACGGGTGCTGGGCCGCAGGATGATCCGCAGATTGCCTGCCTTCAGGCCGAGGTTGCTCTCTGAAATCAGCCGGTGGTCAATTGGTGCAGACAGCATAACGTTCCCGCGAGCGAACCGGTTCCGCACCCGCAAAGGGTAAACGGGGCCCGCTGCTTAAGCCACGTGCTCCGGCAACCGGCCTGCTCGCACCTCGGCTGACGCGGCTTTGAATCCCTCCTCTGAACATGATGTTCAGGTTAGTGGTTAGCGCCCCGACAATGCAAGAAAACGTCTCGGCAGCCCCGGATTTCAGCCGGGAGGACTGGCATGGCCTTGGCTTAGCCCGTCCCGGCAGCCATCGGCCAAACTGACAGGTCGTTCCGCGTAGCGTTCGCTCATTCCGGAATGCATCGCCGGCAACCCGGCAACCGGTTCGCCGATGGTTTCCCGCGTGTAATAAAAACTGGCCCCGGCCCGTTGCCTTCGTCATGCTTCCAGGATGTTCAGAGAAGCCATGGCCGCGTTAGTTGCAGGTTGCAGCATGCTGGCGGCGTGCACGCACGTCGAACATTCTACCACCGTGCCAATCGCCGGGGGCAGCCATATCCGTCTTACCATGCTCGGAGGAACCTTCGCCCAGGCCGAAGATGACCGGTACGTGGTCACTGAATCCGGCTTAACCACCTTCCGGCGCGGCGGGCGCAACTTCGTGCGATGGCAGTTCAGCATCCGGGTGAAACAACCCACACCCCTGGCGGACATCAAGATCGAAGAGGTAAGCAGCACGGCCCCGGTTGTGATCCTGGAGGACCGCCAGCCGCAGCTGGATCACACCTACTGGACCAAATTATCGTCACTGGTTCCCGCCAATCCGCAGGCGCTGCCGTGGCTTTACAACCCGGAAACCACCTTGCGCATTTTTCGGGTGACCATAACCGATGTCGGCGGGCATACCGCGGTGCTGTACCAGCCCGCCAACTTCAACCACAAAGCGAAAGAGGCGATTCGCTTCCAGATGGGGCCGGAGATCCCGGGGTAGCGAGCGGCAGACCGGATTTGCGCCGGCCGGCTCCGCCGGTCCTACATCGGTTTTCACGTTGGTTGAGCTGTCTTTGGGCCGGAGGTACAAATACAGCCGGCTCAACCATCTCGAGAATGGGTCGGGATCTGAGGGGCCTTGGAGCGGCCGATGGCCCGGATGCGTTCACGCTCAAACTCTCGGATGTAACCCCCGAGCCGGGGTTCCATTTGCCGCATCCGCATGCACACCGTGACGTAGTACGCACGCAGGTAGTTGCGACGCGCTTCCACGCTCAAAGCCGTGCTGGCCAGTTTCAACAGGGAAATCGATTCCGGGTTGCGGCTGGCCAGCGCCCGGATTTTATCCAAACGTTGCTGGATGACCCGCCGTTCTTCCGGGGAAACGTACGGTGTGGGTGCAGGCGCCGCTTCGGCCGACACGGCCGGGCGGCTTGCTTTGGGGGTCTTGCTCAGGTTCGGGTATAACGGCGCGGGGTCGGGCAGCGCGTCGCTGCGGGGCAACAGTTCGGGCGCGGCCGTCTCCTGCGGGCTGTCTGCCGGTAGAGGGGCTCCCGGCGCCGGCGTCCCGGGCACCTGGGCCGAAAGGCCGCACGCCATGACATTCAGCGCCAGCGGGAACAGGATGAGGGAAATGATCATCCTCATGGCGGTGGGAATCCTGCAACCTAGGGTCCCGGAAAAAAGGCCAAACGGCAAGGTAAAAACACCCGGTCCCGCGCGACGCGATGCGAAGCCGGTGTGCAATTGCGCCCCGCCGGTTTCTTCAATGGGACCTCATGCGGTTTGGTTTCCGATAGCGCCGGTAGCCCTCCCGGACAGATGTTGCTGGCTCGGAATGCCGGGTAAGCTGCTGTCCGGAGCCTGTGGACGGCCGGGCCGGCACGCGTGCGCCGGTCTGCTTTTTTCACGGGCTCGGCACCCTGTCTCCGGGCGCATTTCCAAAAATACCGTAATCACACCAATGTCTGTCCATTGTAGCTATTTCCGGCAACTTCGTTCGTTGCGGATGATGGGTCGCAACTGGCACACCAGGCGCTAACATCATGTGCACTTTGCTTAACGTGGATAACCGCCACATCGGTAAGGGTCCGGCCTGGCGAAGGGGCCTCATAACTTTAATGCTTGGGATAGGCGCGGCGTGTCCGTTGCTGACGGTGCCAACCGCGGAAGCACAGCTCAGGTACGCCATAATCGACCTGGGCACTTTGGGTGGCACCTACGGGGAAGCCAATGCTATTAACCTGCTGGGCCAAGCCGTCGGCGGGTCGGCAACCGCAGGAAACAGTTCGGTTCACGCGTTCCTCTACAGCGGTGGCCGAATGCAGGACCTGGGAACCCTCGGGGGCGGCTCCAGCGAGGCTTACGGCATCAACGCCTTTGGCCAAATCGTCGGCTTTTCCGACACGCCGGCTGATGACGGTACCCACGCCTTCCTCTACAGCGCCGGGAAAATGCACGATCTGGGCACGTTGGGGGGAACCTTCAGCACGGCCTACGGCATTAACAACCGGGGCGAGGTAGTCGGGGAGTCCACCCTTCCGGGTGATAGAATTGACCACGCTTTCCTCTACAGCGGCGGTCGTATGAAGGACTTGGGCACGTTGGGCGGCTCGACCAGCACGGCTTTCGCGGTTAACGACTTTGGGGAAGTGGTCGGCGTGTCCGGGACGGTGGGCGATGCTGCGCAGCACGCTTTCCTGTATAGTAAGGGACGCATGCAAGACCTCGGAACGCTCGGGGGCGCATGGAGCACGGCAGAGGGGCTCAACGACCTGGGGCAGGCGGTCGGCCATTCCTTTACCACGGGCGGGGGGCGGGGAGGGCCGGAACACGCCTTCCTCTATGTCCGGGAGCGGATGCAAGACCTGGGCACCTTGGGCGGGACCGTCAGCGAGGCGCTCGGCATCAACAACCTGGGCCAAGCCGTCGGCTACGCCAAGACGGCGGGCGATTGGGCGATCCACGCGTTTATTTACAGCGCAGGGAAGATGCAGGACCTGGGCACGCTGGGAGGATCTTGGAGCACCGCCTCCGCCGTCAACGACTTAGGGCAGGTGGTGGGCGCTTCTTACACGGCGACCGACGCCGAGAGCCATCCCGTGATATTCACTCCCGATCTCGGCTACCCGCGAATCTTCAGCGGGAAATTACCGTGATCGCATCAGTCAAGCGTAAGATCGGGGCCGGCGTGGGTGCGCCGGCCTTCTTTTTCCCGGTCCGCCGTCAATCAAGCTGATATCGTCCTAACTTCCCGGCCAAAAATTCGATTCTCCCTCGGGAAGCGTGCGATTTTTCGGTTTCCCGATGGGAATGGCTTCGCCGCTCCGGAACCTAAGCTAGGCTTTGGCCGGCTGCTGTGACGGCGGGGGGGGCGAGGACGTACCTTTCTCTCGCGGCCGGGTAACCTCTTTGCGCAGGTTGCCCTTGCGGAAGTTAGACCACCAGAGGACAATCGGCGAAGCGATAAAGATCGAGGAGTAGGTTCCGACTACGATCCCGATCACGATGGTAAACGCAAAGTCGGCCAGGACAGCGCCGCCGAAGATCCAGAGCGCCAGCATGCAGAGCAGCGTGACACCGCTGGTCAGCAGCGTCCGGCTCAGCGTTTCGTTGATGCTGGCGTTCATGATGGTTTGCGTGCTGCCTTTCCGCCCGGCCCGGAACCCTTCACGAATGCGGTCAAACACGACGATGGTATCATTGATGGAATAACCGCCGATCGTCAGAACTGCGCCCACCACGACAAGGGAAAGCTCATGCCCGGTAAGAACGAATACGCCCAGGGTGATCACCACGTCGTGCACCAGGGCGACGATGGCACCAAGTGCGAAGGAAAATTCAAAACGCAAGGTGACGTAGATCAGGATGCCGAGGATGCCCAGCCCGAGCGCCTTCAGTGAAGTCCAGGCCAGCGAACTTCCAATCACCGGACCCACGCCTTCCGAGCGCTCGACGGTAAGGCCGGCATCCGGGAAGCCCTGCTTGAGCTGGTTGACGATTTTATCGGCTGTCTGGAAAGGGGATCGGATTTCGAAGTAGTTGGTGCCGCCGGCTTCACGCTGGATTACCACGTTCCCGAGGTTAACTCTTGCGAGTTCAGCCCGGACCTGAGCTTCGGTCAGCGGCTTGGCGGTGTGCAACCGGAGCGAATCGCCGCCCGTGAAGTCGATGTTAAGAGCGCTCTGCCCGCGAATGGCGAAAGCTGCGATGGAAGCGATGATCAACAGCAGCGATCCGGCAATGGCGATCCGGCGCTTGCCTAAAAAATCAAAGTTCTTGGACCGGATCAGGTGCAGCATGGTGATGCGCTTCAGCGCGTTGAAGGCCAGCGCCCACCGGAAGACGTTGCGGGTGACGAGGAGCGCGGAGAACATCGAGGCGATGATGCCCACCGTCAGGGTCACGGCGAACCCTTTGACGGGTCCGGTCCCAAGCCAGAAGAGAATGCCGGCGGTAATCAGGGTGGTGACGTTCGCGTCGAAGATGGCGCTGAAGGCTTTGCTGTAGGCCGCTTCAATGGCGGCTTTCAAACCTTTACCGCCTTCGAGTTCTTCACGCAGGCGCTCGTAAATCAGCACGTTCGAGTCGATTGCCATGCCGATCGTCAGGATGATGCCCGCGATTCCCGGAAGTGTGAGGACGAAATTGAACAATGACATCACGCCGAATAGCAGGATGCCGTTGACCAGCAGACCGATCACGGCAACCAGGCCGGCTGTGCGGTAGTAGATCAGCACGAAAAGCAGCGTCGCAGCCAAACCTCCCAATCCGGCCATCACACCGCCCATGATCGAATCCCGGCCCAGCGTCGCTGAAACCGAGTGAACTTCATCAATGACGACCGGCGTTTGCAGCGGGTTCTCCAGCGCGCTCGAAAGATTGCGTGCCTCTTCCGCCGTAAAATTGCCGGTAATGACGGCTTGCCCGTTCGGGATCTCACTCTGGATGACGGGAGCCGAAACCACTTCACCGTCCAGCACGATCGCCAGTTCCTGGTTGATGTTGTCCCGGGTCACCTGCCGGAAGGTATCCGCGCCTGCCGGCGTGAACTTCAGCGCCACTTCGTAACCGCGCTGCTCGAAGGTGGCCTGAGCCCGGGTGATCTGATCCCCGGTGAGTTCCGGACGGCGTTTGACCAGGTATTTTTGCGGATGGCCATCCCGTTTATCGACGGAATTAAGGATGACGTACCCGGGCGGCGTGAAGGTCTGGCCGGCGGCAATCTGCGGCAGCATCTGCGCGCTGTTCGGGTGAACCAACCTGAATTCCAGCCTCGCCACGCGTTGCAGCTGCGCCTGGGCGTCCTGAATCTGCGCGGTGTCGAGGCCCGGGATCTGGACCAGAATCCGGTCGGCGCCCTGCTTCGTAATTACCGGTTCGCTTACGCCGAACTGGTCGACCCGCTTCCGAATCACCTCCACGGCCTGCTCCTGCATGTCCGGCGTGATGGCCCGCGGCTTGCCATCTTCCCCGGCAGGCGAAACGAGGCGCACCAGGAATGAAGTGCCGCCCTGCAAATCCAGGCCGAGGTGGAGTTTCTTGCTGAGCGGCAGAAATGCGTCGATGCAAAACGCGCAGAGCAGCAGCGTCAAAGCCGTGCCCAGGCGCCGTTTTACCCGCTCCGTCTCGGCCAGGAAATACCAGCCGAAAAGCACGAGCAACAATAAGCCGAAAAAGAAGGTCAGGGTGGGGTTCATACTACCAGAGAAAGGGGAACAGGGGACGGGCCACTACACCGCCGGCTTAGCGGCTTCCGTGGGGCGCGTAACGTTGGAAATTGCGCTCTTGTCTACTTCAATCTTGACGTTGTCGGCGACCTTGAGCAGTACCGTGCTGTCCTTCACGTTCGCGATCAAGCCGTGGATCCCCGCCGAGGTCACCACCTTGTCGCCGGTCTTAAGGGAGCTGAGCAGCCGTTGGTGTTCTTTCTGACGTTTCTGCTGGGGACGAATCAGCAGAAAGTAGAAGATGACGATCATGAACACGAACGGGAGAAAGCTCGTGAGCATGTTGGGCTGGGGCGGCGACCCGGCTGGTGCGGCTTGCTGGGCGAGAAATAAAATGGTGGCGGTCATGAGAGTTTAGAGGCCCTGGACAGGAGCGTGAGATCTCCACGTGACGGGAGTGTGTCCATACCTCATTTGCCGCTCCGGGGCAAGCGTTTGAAACAACATGACATGAAATCGGGCGATTTCAAAAATTATACTTATTTTAGTAATTCGGACCCCCGGCCTGACCAGCGGGGCCCTGCCGGTTCAACCGTGTGCCTAGCCTACCTTGAAGCGAATCGCCTGAATCTTTCTGCCGCCGAAGCGTTCGCGCAGCTTCGCCAGGATGATCGGCTTACAGCGACGCTCCAGTTCAAACAGGACCGTCGGCTGCAGCACCTGTACGATGAGGACGCCCTGGTGCAATTTTGCCGGGCGCGAATGGGCGGCGAAGAATGATCCGACGGTTTCGGCCCAGGCAGCAACGATCTCTTCTTCGAGCAAGCGCTCCCCCAAGCCGAGTTTGGGCGCGAGCGAGGTGAGCACCGACCCTACGGTGGTGAGACGGTCGGCTTTGGGTCCGGGCTGCGGCAAGCCTCGCCATTCTTCCAAGACCTTCTGTCGAAGTGCCGGCTTCATCGGTGAGTCCGCCACGGGTTAAAAGCGGGTGCTGATACCGGAATCCCGGTCTGCGGACATCCCAACAACGGGCAGATCACTCACCGTCGTTTCCGATCGCCTCGACGGGGCAGCCCTCCATCGCCTCCTTGCAAAGGCCCTCTTCATCGGGAGAGGCCGGCTGCTTGAAGACGTACGAGTGACCGCCGTCATCGTCGCGAGTGAAATTGGCGGGAGCGGTTTCCCGGCAAAGGTCACAGTCGATGCACTGGTCATCCACATAGAAACGTCCCGGCACATTTTGCGGGTATCTGTTTGCAACGTCGGCCATAAGCTGGTCAAATCTATATCAGGTTTCCCGGAGCCCTTTCCCTTGCTCCGCCCCCCAACCGGGAGAAGCGGGCTAATCTATCGATTCGACCCAGGACTGCAAGCGCCGCTTTCCTAAATGCCGCAAGCCGAAAAATGCCACGAGTGCCACAAACGACGAGAAATCATCCGCAGACCACGCTGAGAACGCAGAAAAGGAGAGTATCCACAGATTACACAGATTGACACAGATTTAGGGGTACACGGCGGGAAGACCAGTTCCGGCACCCGGCACCCGGCACACTCTCTGCATTTGTGGCATTTTCCCCAAGCCTGCATAAGCTGGGGGCATGATTGAAAGACCGAGCCTGCGTGCCAAGGAAGGCTGGCATGTGCTGCACCTCTTTTATCGCCTGGAGTACGGAAGCTGGCAGTTGCTGAGCAAGGAGGAAAAATACGCGGCCAAGACCCGGCTGGCGTCCCTGGTGCAGGAAGCGCGAACGCTGCCGGCGACCCAGTTGTTGACCTTCAGCGTAGTCACGCCCAAGGGGGATCTCGGTTTCATGCTGCTTACCGAGGACCTGCACACGGCCAACCGGCTCGAAAAACGGCTTACCCAGGCGCTCGGTGTCGACGTGCTCACGCCGGCCTTCAGTTTCTACTCGTTGACGGAACGCAGCGAATACACCACGACGGAGGAAGATTTTAAGCAGTCGTTGGTCGCGGAACGCAAACTCGATCCGGCCTCCGAAGAGTTCGCGTCCGCGCTCGACGGTTTTCGCCAGCGGATGCAGAAATACCTGCAGGACCGGCTTTACCCGAACATGCCGGACTGGCCGGTGTTCTGCTTTTATCCGATGTTGAAGCGGCGGCTTCCGGGCCAGAACTGGTACGCGTTGACCTTCGAGGATCGCAAGCGCCTGATGGTGGGCCATGGTCAGGTGGGACGAACCTACTCGGGCCGCGTCCGCCAGTTGATCACCGGCGCGACGGGGCTCGACGATTGGGAGTGGGGGGTGAGCTTGTTCGCCCATGACGTTTTTGAGATCAAGTCAATCGTCTATGACATGCGGTTTGACGCCGTGAGCGCCGGATACGCTGAGTTCGGCGAATTTTTCGTCGGGCTGCAACTGCCGCTGGGGGAGATCTACGAGCGGTTGGGCCTGTAGCCCGCCGCAGCGGCTGCCGGGACACGCGCGGCATGGCGTGTCCTCTTTCCACCGGTGATCCGCAACGTCATACTGGACTGGTCCGGCACGTTGGTGGATGATCTCGACGTGGTCGTTCGGGCGACCAACGCCGTTCTGACCACGTACGGGTCGTCGCCGATCAGCAAGGACGAGTTTCGCCGGGATTTCCAGTTGCCGCTCAAGAACTTCTACGAGCGCCTTCTGCCCACAATCCCGCTGGCGGACATTGACCGGGTCTACCACGAATTCTTCGGGCGCCATCGTGGGTCGGTGACATTGATGCCTCACGCAGAAGACTTTCTCCGGCTTTGCCGGTCCAGCGGCCGGCGGCTGTTCCTGCTGAGCACGATGCACACGGGGCACTTCGAAGCGCAAGCCGCACGGTTCGGGATCCGCGAATGGTTCGAAGACGTCTATTTGGAGGTGGCGGATAAAACGGCCCGGATCCTTGACCTCCTGCGAATTCATCAGCTTGCCGCGCCGGAGACGCTGTTTATCGGTGACCTGGTGCATGACATCGACGCATCCAAGGCGGCCGGGGTGATTTCGGCAGCGGTTTTGACCGGGTTTGATCCCGTCGACAAACTCGTTCCCGCCCAGCCCGACCTGCTCCTGCGTGACCTGGGGATGTTGCTGCGCCTGTGGGAACCGGGCCGCAGCCGGGAGGAACGGATCGAAATTGTGGACCTGCAGGTGACGACCCGCATCGGTGTGCCGGAGGTTGAACGCGCAGCGCTACAGACCCTCTGGCTGGATTTATCGTTCCAGATTCTTTCTCCTTTCGACCAGCTCGGTGACCGGGTGGAGCGTACCGTGGATTATGCCGCCGTGGCTGCGACGGTGACGGAATTTGCAGCCCGCAGCGAGTGCCGGCTCATCGAGACGTTTGCTGCCGACGTGATGGGGTTGCTCGTGCGCACGTTTCCCCTGCGCAACGTTCGGGTGGCCGTGAAGAAGGTTATCCTGCCCAACACGCGGTTTGTGCGCGTCCACACGGCTCAGAGCTGAGGAGGCGGTCACATGGCGGCCACAGCGGGGGAGGCGGGCACGACGTAAGAGTTCACACGGTCACACGGCGGGCACAGCGGGGGAGGCGGGCACGACGTAAGAGTTCACACGGCGAACACGGCGAACACGGCGGACCACGGCGAACACGGCGGGGAGAGGGGGACAGAGTTCGGCGTTCGGAGTTCGGAGCTGCATCCTGGGGGTAGATGCGAGAAGCTTAGGGTTGCCGCCAGGTCCTCTTAATCTGCGTCAATCTGTGTAATCTGTGGATGTTTTCTCTTTTCTGCGTTCTTCTGCGTGTTCTGCGGATGATTTAATCTT
>JAFBAP010000158.1 GCA_019247695.1 Verrucomicrobiota bacterium
GAACTCCGAACGCCGAACGCCGAACGCCGAACGCCGAACGCCGAACGCCGAACGCCGAACGCCGAACGCCGAACGCCGAACGCCACTCGGCACCCGGCACTCGCCACTCTTCCCCCTTTGTGGCATTTGTGGCTTTGAATGGCCCAACCGCAAAATACGATCGCGATCGTCTACGATTATGACCAGACGCTCAGCCCTGCCTACATGCAGGATGACGTGTTGTTTCCCGCGTTCGGCATTCATGCCGGCAAGTTTTGGCAGCGTTGCGCCACCCTGGTGCAGGATGAAGGGTACGATAACGAGTTGGCCTACATGAAGTGTCTGCTGGATTACCTGGCCATGGACCGGCCGACCAACGCTCAACTCAAAAGCCTCGGTGCAAAAATGAAACTCTACCGTGGGCTGCCCGAAATGTTCGAGGAGTTTAACGAGGGATTGCTCGACCCCCAACACGTGAGTTTCGGGATCAAAGTGGAGCACTACGTCATATCATCCGGGTTGAAAATCCTGGTTGAAGGCAGCCGCCTGCGCCCTTACCTGCGGGAGGTCTTCGGGTGCGAATTCGCCGAGGACTCCGAGGGCCGCATCACCTTCCCTAAACGGGTGATCAGCCACACCCAGAAGACGCAGTACCTGTTCCGGATCAATAAAGGCCTGCTCGACATGACCCGGGATGTGAACGACCACATGCCCGAGGCGCTCCGGCCGGTGCCTTTTCCGAACATGATCTATATCGGCGACGGCCCGACCGACGTCCCTTGTTTCACGATCATGAAGAAAAACGGGGGCCAGGCCATCGCGGTCTATGACCCGGATGACGAGGGCCGAAACAGTTTCCGAAAGTGTTTTAACCTCGCAACCCGCGCGGACCGGGTCCGGCACATCGCGCCGGCTGACTACCGGCGGCAAAGCCATTTGCGCTTGCTGCTGGAGGAAATGGTCCAGGAAATTGCCGGCCGCATTCTGGCCAACCACCGGGCGGCCTCGGAAGCCGGCGTCGTCCGCGCCCCGAGGCACGGGGGGTAACTCGTAACGGGTACCGGTTCGGCCTGTGACGTGACTCTGAGGGCCGGGTATCCAGTTCAGTATTCGTCTTCTCGCCGTGGGCCCCGCTTGGCACCCGCTACCAGTTACGAGTCACCAGTTACCCGTTACAGTGCGACATCGCCCAGGTAGCAGTGCAGGCTCAACTCGCGGAGGCGATCCCGGCAGAGCAACAGGCGTTCGGTTAACGCGTGGTAGCGGTCCACCAGTTCGAGCAGGTGCGCAACCGTCTCAACATCTTCACTCGCCAGGATGCCTTCATCGCGGACGCGGCTCAAAGCGGACTCGACGGCGCCCATCGGAGCGTCGAGATCCGGGAACTCGACGCCGGTCCCCGTGCGCCGCCGGAAGGATTCGGCGAGTTTCTCGAGGAATTGGTCGAAGGTGGCTTCCAGGGTCGTGAATGGCTGATGCAATTCCGCGTTTGCCGCCTCAGGCAGGAGCAGGCGCCGGAATTGCCGCAGCAAGGTGACCTGCATGCCTAGGGGCTGGGCTACCCGGATGAAGGTATCAAGACGCTCGCGCTCACCTTTCGAACAGCCCGGGAACATCATCTTTTCCACCGCCCGAAGCGCTTCGATCGGCAGGAGGACGGTCCCCGTGAGAATGAATTCCTGGTCTTTGAGGCCGCCCAGCAGGTTACGCAGGTCCGTAAAGTAGCGGATCAGGTTACCGCGCAGCAGGCCTTGCGGAAGCACCGGCCAGAGTAACCGGGCGACGAGAGCCGCGAGCACCATCCCGGTCATGAGCCCAAGATAGGCGTTCATCAACGTGCTGAACGCCACCGGGACCTGGGGGTTCAGCGCCACGACCGAGTTGATGGCGAGGATCGCAACCTGCATGCGGAAGCTGACGCCCTGGGTGCGGGCGGTTGCATAGCCGAACGCGTAACTAACCAGGAAAAGGAAGACATTCATCGCCCAGTAGTTAGAAAGCAGCGGCATGATCAGCCAGAGCAGGGCGACGACGGGAAGGCCGCACGCGGCCGTTATAAAAACGTTTTGGAAGATCCGAAGGTCGCCGGTACCGCCGGCGTTCAGAAACGGGCGGCCGAAAAGGCTGAAGATCCAGGCGCACAGCGGAATGGCGGTCGACCCCGGGGGATGAAGCCACTCAACGATCAGGAGGGCCAGGCAAACGGAAACGCTGCCCTTGATGGCGGCGCGGACCCAGAACCAATCGATCGACGGCAGGATGGGACGCCGCTTACGCGGCGATGCCGGCGCCAGCCGCGCACGCGGCAGTTCGCCCGAAATTTCCCGCAACAGGTTAAGTTCGTCCCGGATCAGGCGCAGCGTCGCAAAGTGACCAAAGAACGCCTCCCCAGCCGCAGGCGACGCCCGGCGGAAGGTGCCCTGGTCCCGCAATACCTTCACCTTCGCTTCAAGGTCGGCAACGGCGGCATTCAGGCCGGTCGCGGGCAGACCGTAACCGTGCCGGCCGGCGCTGCTCAGGACGCTGAGCTCTGAGTCTATCTCCGAAATGACCCGTTCCAGCTCCGGGCGGACCAGTGCGAGTAATTCCGCCTCCTCGGCACGCCGCCGCTGCAGTTCGAGAACGGCCTGGAAAAGGTGCGTCAGGGAGACCAGGAAGCGCTGGTAATCACCCAGGTGCGCCTGGAAATAGGCGCTGCCCCGGCCCCCGGACTGGAGCAACGTGCGTAACCCCATAATCTGACGGCTGAAGACCCGGCGCAAATCGACGACGCGCTGGGGGTCGACAGCGTCCCCCACGTACGCACGGGCTTCAGCGTTCAAGAGTTGGCGCGCAGTGCCCAACGTTTCATTCGCCCCCTGGATAAATTCTTCCCTCGCGTGACGTGGCCAGATGATGCCGGTGACGAACGTGGCGCTTGCCACGCCGACCAGCGTTTCCAAGGTACGATAAAGGCCGACGTGCCAGACGGCGCTCGGGTTCGGCAAACCGTAAGTCGACACCGAAAGGAGCGTGTTGCCGACCAGGAAATAGGCGTACGGCGCCGCCGCGCTGGCGAGGTGCCCGAATTTGTACGACGCGACAAACACGACCACAGACACCCAGAACAAAAAGGCCCACGGGGTGTTGCCGAAATCGCCGACGACCCATACCCCGATCAACGCCCCGATCAAGGTCCCGAGCGCACGCATGAGCGCTTTGTTGGCAATGGCGCCCACAAAATGCGCATTCATCAGCACCAGCACTGCCAGGATGGACCAGTTCGGGTACGGCAGCCGGAAGAGCTGCGCGATCCAGAGCGCCAGGATCATGGCCAAGCCCATCTTGATTCCGAAGCGCACCCGCAGGTCGCCCAAGGGATTCAGGGCGGCCCAGTCCCGCTGCAAATCCCTGCCCATCGCCGGTGCGGCGGGCGTGGCAGCAGCTTCGGAAGGCGGCATGGCGGTCGGTACCTCTATGTCGAACGGCACGGGCGGCCCGGCCTGATCGCACGTACCAAAACCCGCAACTGTATCCTTGGCAATCCCCCCCTTTACTCGCGCGCGAAATTCCGGAGATTGGCGCTGGCATTGCGGTGGCCGCGACCATCGAATGAATGGTGCGGACGGTGCGAAAAGGATCGAATCCATGGCCATAAATCTGCGTACACCCGAGTTGGACTTCCTCGACCTGCTGCTGCCTTGGAGCCTGGGCATCGGGATCGTCGGTTTCCTGAGCGCGTGGGTCGTGATGACGATTCTGGAACGCACGGGGCTGACGCGGTTTGTCTGGCATGTCCCCCTCTTTTTCCTCGGACTGTTTGTCCTGCTGGCCAGTTTGTTAGGTTTCCTGTTTCACCCATGATGCGCCACCTGTTCAACTTTATGTTAACCCTGGCCATCGTGGCCGGGGCGGCTTACGCCGCCTGGAGCCTCTACCAGCGCTACATCAGCAACCCATGGACACGGGATTGCCAGATCCGGGCAAACGTGGTCGGGATCGCGCCGCGAATCTCCGGTCCGGTCATCCAGGTCGGGGTGAAGGACAATCAGGAGGTCAAGCTGAATGATTTGCTCTTCGAGATCGATCCGGCCGATTACAAGGCACAAGTGCAGATCGCCCAGGGTCAGGTGCTCAACGCCGACGCCAATTTGAAACAGCGGGAACAGGAAATGGCCCGCCAGACGGACCTGTTCCAACGCCACGTCAGCGCCGTTCAGGATTATCAGAACGCGCAGGACAATCTAACCGCGGCCCAGGCGCAGGCCGAGACGGCCAGGGCCAACCTGCAGCTGGCTCAACTCAACCTGAGTTACACCCGGATCACGGCGCCGGTCAACGGCTACGTGACCAACATGAACATCAGTCCCGGCACGTACGTCAGCGCCGGTAAACAGCTGACTGCGCTGGTAGACACAAGCTCGTTCTGGGTCGCCGCCTATTTCAAGGAGACGCAGTTGCCGTTCATCAAGGTCGGCGAAAAGGCCAAGGTCATCATCATGGGGCACCGGGACCATCCGATCACGGGCGAGGTGCGTTCAATCGGCTGGGGCATTTTCGTCCAGGATGGTTCGTCGGATCCCTCGGGACTGCTCCCCGCAGTCAGCCAGACGGTCGACTGGGTCCGGTTGCCGCAACGGTTCCCGGTCCGTATCCAGCTGGCCCCCGACCCTGGTCTGCCGTTGCGGATCGGTCAGACGGTCTCCGTCGCCATGCGCCCGAATGCCGCCACTGCCCAGGCGCCGCCTGCCGAAACGGTGGCCCGGCCCTGAACGCGTAGCGCGTGACTCGTAACTCGTAACTCGTAACGCGTAACGGGTGCGATCTCGGGGGAAAGTCGCCGATGTGAAGCTCAGACTTTCTCTTCCCGCCGTGGTCGACGCGGCGCCGTGTGAACTCTCTCTGCGTGCTGGCCGATGAGCGTCGAGCCGCCTCCGAACCCGTTACGCGTTACAAGTTACCCGTTACGAGTTACGCGTTTGCTCGACACCCGCCCCCCTCGGTGCCATACTTCGCCGTTGCCGGATCGCGGCCCTCAGGGAGGGATGGCAGAGCGGTTTAATGCACCGGTCTTGAAAACCGGAGACCCGCAAGGGTCCGTGGGTTCGAATCCCACTCCCTCCGTTGTACCTGCGCGTTGTCGAGTTAGATTAACTCCGTGCGCTGGCTGGAGTTGTTTGAATTCACCTTTTACATGGTCGAGACGTTCGCTCTGCCGTTTGCCATCCTGGTATTCGTCTACGAACGTCGCAAGGCGCGGCAGGTCGACGAGGAAGAGCTGTACCTGCGGCTCTCCGACGAATACACAAACTTCTTAAAGCTTGTGCTCGACAATGCGGACCTCCAACTGCTGAACAAGCGGGTCCAAGGACTTGATCTTAACGAAGAACAACAGGAGCGCCGGACCGCGCTCTTCGGAATTCTGGTGAGCATTTTCGAGCGCGCTTACCTCCTCGTCTACGAGGAGAATATGAGTAAACAGACCCGGCGGCTTTGGTCCTCCTGGGAGGATTACATGCGCGAGTGGTGCCGCCGTCGCGACTTCTGCGAGGCACTGCCCGAACTCCTGGAAGGCGAGGACCCGGATTTTCGTGCGTACATTGAAAAGATCGCCTCGCAAGCGCACCGGCCGGCTAAACCGGAACCCGGACCGCCGGTCGTCTCTCTACCGTGATCAGAACGGCGCCCCGGACGTGTGCGCCGGGCTGCTTTTCTGCCTGGCGGCGCCCGTGAACTGAAGGTGCCGCCCCACCCTTAATCTCCCGGGTTTCGTCACCGAAAAAGGCATCAGCCCCGGCAAGCAAACCGTTGTCAGGTGCAACACGGTTTTAGCCATCAGTTTACCGGGGGCCGCTAATATATTGATCGACAAGCCCGGGTTCGCTCGTACCCGTAACAGTGCATATGAACAAGATGCGGGTGTGGACCGGGGTACCGTATCCCCTGGGCGCGACATGGACTGAGGATGGCGTCAATTTTGCCCTCTACTCGGAGAACGCTACCGGAGTAGATCTCTGCTTATTTGATGACCAGGAGGCAGATCGTGAATCCGTTCGCATTCGCGTCATTGAACGTACGGATCACGTCTGGCACGTGCTCCTGCCGGATGTCGCTCCCGGGCAACTTTATGCTTTCCGAGTGTATGGGCCTTACACCCCGTCGGCGGGCCACCGTTTTAATGCGTCCAAAGTCCTGCTCGATCCTTACGCCAAGGCCATTGCGGGCAAGATTGATTGGGGACCGGAGATGTTCGGCTATCCCTTGGGAAATCCGGCCGAGGATCTGAAACGCGACTACCGCGACAATGCGTTTGCCATCCCGAAAGCGGCGGTCATCGATCCGGCGTTTGACTGGAAGGGCGACCGGCCACCGCGGATCCCGATGGTCGAATCGATCGTTTACGAGGTGCACGTGAAGGGATTCAGCCAACTCTGGAGTAAAGTACCTGAAAAGCTCCGGGGCACTTATGCCGGGATCGCCTCACCGGCGGCGATCGATTACTTCAAGCGTCTCGGGATTACCGCGGTAGAGTTGCTGCCGGTTCATCAGCACGTTGACGACAGCATCCTGCAGGATCGCGGCCTCACAAATTACTGGGGATACAACACGATCGGCTTTTTCGCCCCGGAATGCTCCTATTCCAGCAAAGGGGTCCTGGGGGGCCAGGTGACGGACTTCAAGGAAATGGTGCGTTCCCTGCACGCGGCGGGCCTGGAGGTCCTCCTCGACGTGGTCTACAACCATACCGCCGAAGGTAATCACCTCGGACCGACGATCTCCTTCAAAGGGATCGACAACGCCGCCTATTACCGCCTCGTGCAGGACGACCGCCGCTACTACATGGATTACACCGGCTGCGGCAACACTCCCAACACGCAAAACCCGCGCGTGCTCCAGCTGGTCATGGACAGCCTCCGCTACTGGGTCACGGAAATGCACGTGGACGGTTTCCGCTTTGACCTGGCTTCCACGCTGGGCCGTGAAGAGCATTTCGTGCAGCGTGACGCCGCCTTCTTCGACATCCTGCTCCAGGACCCCATCCTGTCGCAGGTAAAGTTGATCGCTGAACCATGGGACGTAGGCGAAGGCGGTTACCAGGTAGGAGGTTTTCCCGTACCCTGGGTGGAATGGAACGGCAAATACCGCGACTGCATCCGCCGTTACTGGAAGGGGGATGATGGTACCCTGGGTGAATTTGCCTACCGGATCACGGGCAGCCCTGATTTGTATGAGTACCAGGGCCGCCGGCCTTACACGAGCATCAATTTTGTTACCGCCCACGACGGCTTTACGCTCAACGACCTCGTCTCCTACAACGAAAAACACAACGAGGCGAACGGTGAAGATAACCGCGACGGGGATAACAGTAATAATTCGTGGAACTGCGGGGCAGAAGGACCGACCGACGACGCGGAGATCAATTACCTGCGCAGACGCCAGCGGCGCAATTTCCTTGCGACCCTCATCTTGTCCCAGGGCGTCCCGATGATCAACGCCGGTGACGAGTTCGGGCGCACCCAACTGGGAAACAATAACACCTATTGCCAGGATAATGAGCTCAACTGGTTTGATTGGGATTGGTCGAAAGAGGCCCAGCAACTTTTCGATTACACCAGCCGCCTGCTCGCCTTCCGCCGGAAACACCCGGTGTTCCGCCGCCCGAAATACTTCCTCGGCCGCAAAATCCGCGGGACCGACGTGAAGGACATGATGTGGTTCAACCCGAGCGGCACCGAAATGACGGAAAAGGACTGGACCAGCGGGTACGCCAAGTGTTTTGGTGTACTGGTCAGCGGGGCCACGATCGACGTGCGGGATGCAAAGGGCGAACCGGTACGTGACGACACTTTCCTGTGGTTGTGTAACGCGCACCACGAACCGCTGACGTTCATCCTGCCGGGAAGAAAAGAGATACGATGGCAAACCATCCTGGACTCAGCCGACGAGGAAGGATTCATCGAGGATGAGCGCGTCATTTCCGCAGGTGACGAAATCGAGTTAACGGAACGGAGCCTGTGCCTGCTGCAGCTTTCGTCCGGTGAAGAAAGCTTTGCTCGCGAGGAATCGTGGACCGCCAAGGAAGGCAAGTCTCCATCGAAGACACCATCCAGAAAGGAATAATAAATTTCGTGCAATCCAGAAAATTTTCGCAAGGGCCGGAGTGGGGTGGCATCGGCGTCTGGTACCGGACGTGGGCCGTCGGTAAGAACGAGGTAAGCGTTGCGATCCTTAATGCACAGGGTGAGGTGCTGCGCCGTCTGCCCCTGGAAAAGGAGGCACGCGAAGATTATTACTCCGGGCACGATCGTCAGGGGCAGCCGGGAGACCTGTATAAATACGAACTGGACGGCCAGCTTTTCCCGGATCCCGCGAGCCGTTTCCAACCTTTCGGGGTGCACGGCCCGTCCCAGGTTGTGGACGGCTCCCGGTTTCGCTGGCGCGCGCAAGGCTGGAAACGTCCCGGGGTGCATGAACTGGTCATTTACGAACTGCACGTCGGCACCTTTACGGCGGAAGGGACCTACGCGGCCATCCCGCAGCATTTTCCTGACCTGAAGAGGATCGGGGTCAACGTGATCGAGCTTATGCCGGTGGCTGATTTTCCGGGCCGCTGGAACTGGGGTTACGACGCGGTGATGTGTTATGCGCCGAGCCGGGCGTACGGCTCGCCTGATGACCTTCGCGCCTTCGTCGACGCGGCGCACGAGGCCGGTCTGGCGGTGATCCTGGACGTTGTTTACAACCACTTCGGGCCGGACGGAAATTACATGGGCGCTTACGCTCAGGATTATTTCAACCCCGAGCACCACACCCCCTGGGGTGCGGCTTTCAATTTCGACGCGCCCCATGCCGGCCCGGTCCGGACGTTCTTCGCCGAGAACCCGATCTACTGGCTCGACGATTTCCATGTCGACGGGTTCCGGTTGGACGCCACCCACGCCATCCCGGATGACTCTCCCAAGCACGTCATCCAGGAAATCACCGAGGAAGTCCAAAAACGCGGCAGCTTGGTCATCTGTGAAGACCCGCGGAACGATCGCAGGCTGATTCTTCCCCGTGAAGCGGGCGGTTACGGTTGCGACGCCGTCTGGGCGGACGACTTCCATCATGTGGTGCGGGTGCAGATGACCCAGGAACACGAAGGTTACCTCGGGTATTTCAAAGGAACCGTCGACGAAATTGTCCGGACCTTGAATGAAGGCTGGCTTTTTACGGGTCAGACCCAGATTGACGGCCTGCCGCGGGGCACCAAGGGAAATGACCTGCCGCCGGAGCGGTTTGTGGCCTGCATTTCCAACCACGACCAGGTCGGCAACCGCGCCTTCGGCGACCGGATAAATTCCACCGTCACCCCGGCCGCTTATCGCGCGGCCAGCGGTCTTTTCCTGCTTTCCCCGTACACCCCGATGCTTTTCATGGGACAGGAATGGGCGGCGTCAACGCCGTTCCTGTATTTTACCGACCACGAAACGGAACTCGGCCGCAACATCACCAAGGGACGCCGGAAAGAATTTGCCGAGTTCAAGGCCTTCAGCGACCCGATCATCCGGGAGCAGATCCCCGATCCTCAGGCCGAGGGCACGTTCATGCAGTCGAAGATCGACTGGAATGAGGTTGAAGACGGTGATCACGCCGGCGTGCTGGACCTTTACACCGATTTCCGGCAACTGCGCGTTCGCAAACTCCAGGGCCTGCAGCGCGGGCAGTGGCGGGCCGAGCAACTCAGCGAATCCGCTTTTGGCTTACGTTATCAGCTTGCCAGCGGCCAGATTCTGCTGGTGCTCGCGCAACTGGTTCCTTCGGTGAACCAGCTCGGCCTGGATAACAAAAGCATCCTGCAGCCCACCCACGGTCATACCTGGAATTTTGTCCTGTCCACCAATGAACCCAAGTACGGCGGCGAACGGCCGGGACTCTGGGATCCGGCCGAAAAACAATTTGTGCTGAGCGAACCGGAGGTCATCGTCTTTTTGGACGGCCAACCGTAAGGCACAACGAACCAAGGAGGAAACCTCATGGCTCCACATCCCCGAATCCCGATCGCGACCTACCGCTTTCAGTACAACCGGACTTTCAAGTTTTCGGATGCCGTTCAGGTCATCCCTTACCTGCAGAGGCTGGGCATCAGCGACCTTTACAGCTCGCCGTTCTTTCGCTCGCATCCGGGAAGTGACCACGGTTACGACGTCAGCAACCACAACGAGATCAATCAGATCATCGGGCACCGGGACGATTTTGACGCGCTGGTCAGTGCGCTCCAGGAGCGCAACATGGGCCACCTTGCGGATTTCGTGCCCAATCACATGGGCATTTCCGACCCCAACAACGACTGGTGGATGGACGTGCTCGAAAATGGTCCTAGCTCAACGTTCGCACCCTTTTTCGATATCGATTGGGATCCCATCAAAGAGCAGCTCCACAACAAGATCCTGTTGCCGGTCCTCGGGGACCAGTACGGGCGCGTTCTGGAACGTGGGGAACTGGGCCTGGACTACCGCGACGGCGCCTTCTTCGTGACGTATTACGATTGGGTTTTCCCGCTGAATCCGCGCACGTACCATTTCATCCTGCAAGTTGCCCTCCAGCACCTGTCCCGCTACTCCGACGAGATCATGGTGCCGGAACTTGAAAGCATCATCACGGCGCTGGAGCACATGCCGGCACGCACCGAGACCGACCAGGCAAAAGTGCGCGAACGCGCCCGCGAAAAGGAAGTCGTCAAACGCCGCATTGCGCGGCTGTGCGCGGAGTATCCGCAGGTGCGCGACGCGATCGACATCGCCATGAATGAGATCCAGGGCCGCGTCGGTGACCCGCATTCGTTTGATCTGATGGACCGTCTGCTCGACGCCCAGGCTTATCGCCTGAGCTACTGGCGCGTTGCGGGCGAAGAAATCAATTACCGGCGGTTCTTCGACATCAACAACCTGGCGGCGATCAAGGTGGAAAACCCGGTCGTTTTCGAGACGATCCACCGGCTCATCTTCGAATTGCTCAAGTCGGGCAAGGTCACGTCCCTGCGGATTGACCACGTCGACGGGCTGCGTTACCCGAAGGCCTACCTGCGCGATCTGCAGCGGCGCTTCCTCGAGATTCCAGATAGCGAGGTGGTGGAGGAAAGCGTCCTGCGTGACCGGGGCTTTTACCTCATCGTTGAAAAGATCCTTTCCGGCGACGAAAAGCTGCGGACCGATTGGCCCATCCACGGCACGACCGGGTACGATTTCACCACGGACGCGACCCAATTGCTCGTCGACTCCTCCAACGCCGAGCCGTTCTCGCGGATCTATCGTGAGTTCATCGACCGGTTCGTGCACTTCGAGTCGCTGGTCTTCGAGAAGAAACGCCTGGTGATGGACGTTTCGCTCTCGAGCGACATCGAGTCGCTTAGCCATATGATGAGCGAACTGGCGGAACGGGACCGGCTCCACCGCGATTTCACCCGTGATTCCCTGAGCGCGGTCGTCCGGGACCTGATCGCCTGTTTCCCGGTCTACCGCACCTACATCGGGGAGGAGTCGGTGGTTTCTGAAGCCGATCGTCAGGTCGTCCTCCGGGCCTTGCGCGCCGCCAAACGGCGCAACCCGTCTCTGGACATCTCGATTTTTAACTTCCTGCGTGACCTGTTGCTCCTCGAAAAATTCGAAGGGTTCGATGACCAGGCGCGCCAGCTGCAGCTCGATTTCGTTCTGAAATTCCAGCAATGCACCGGGCCGATCATGGCAAAAGGCCTCGAAGATACGGCATTCTACATCTACAACCGGCTGATCGCGCTGAACGAAGTCGGCGGCGAACCTCAGCATTTCGGGTTCAGCCTCGAAAAATTCCACGAGCGTAACCGGCACCGGTTTGCCACCACTCCCGCCACCCTCCTGACGCTGACCACGCACGACACCAAGCGCAGCGAGGACGTGCGCGCACGAATTGCCGTCCTGAGTGAAATCCCCCGGGAATGGCAACACTGGCTTGAGGATTGGCGCAAAATGAATTTCGAGTTCAAGACGGATGTCGAGGGTGAACTCGCGCCGAGCGCCAACGAGGAATACCTGCTGTATCAATCCCTGGTAGGAATGTGGCCGTTCTCAGACGAGGAGGTAAACGAGGAATTCGAACAGCGCCTCCAGCGCTATTTCAATAAGGCCATCAAAGAGGCGAAGGTTAACAGCAGCTGGGTCCAGCCCAACCAGAATTGGGAGGACGCAGCGTCGCAGTTCCTGCACCGGATCCTGGAGCCCGGACACCCGTTCCGTAAGGCGATGGCCGATGTCGGCCAGGTGATCGGCTGGCACGGCATGCTTAACTCCCTGAGCCAGACGGTCCTGAAACTTACGTTGCCGGGTGTTCCGGACTTTTATCAAGGCACGGAACTGTGGGACTTCAGCCTGGTGGACCCGGATAACCGCCGGCCGGTGGATTACAAAAAGCGGGAAGAAGCCCTCGATGCAATTGAGGGCCGTTCTCCGCAGGATCTCCTCCGTGAATGGCAGAGCGGGCACGTGAAACTGGCCCTCATCCACCGCCTGCTGATGTTCCGGAAACAATACCCGGCCTTGTTCCAGCAAGGCAATTACGCGTCGTTGTACGCTTCCGGCCCGTTGGCGGAAAACTGCGTCGCCTTCTCTCGTAAACTGGACCGGGAACGCCTCCTCGTCATCGCGCCCCGGCTGACCACCCGCCTTGGAAAGCCGAACGAAGCCTTCAATTGGCGGGATACCCAGCTCCTGCTCGACGAAAGCCTGCCGGCAATGGCCGACGTGCTCTCCGATCGCAAACTGAAGGCCAACGCAGAAGCTGTGCCGCTGGAACTGCTGAACGAGTTTCCGTTCGCAGTGTTCCATGGGGGAACGAGCAACGGGTAACGGGTAACGGGTAACGGGTAACGGGTAACGGGTAACGGGTAGCGGGTAGCGGGTGGCGGGTAACGAGTAACGAGTGGCGGGTTGCGGCCGCACTTACCCCCGGTGCGGTCCGGCCATTTTGCTTTTCCGTATTGGGTTGAGACCGGCGTGAACCTTTTCATTCCATGTGCCAGATTCCGGGTGACGTGAACCCGTCACCCGTTACCCTTCAATCGTTGCGCGCTACCCTGTCTGCCTTCCCCGCGGACCAGCGTTACCTGGCGGGAGTTTCCGGGGGAATGGATTCGTGCGTGTTGCTCGACCTGCTCCTCGCAGCCGGTTTTCGTGATCTGGTGGTGTGCCACTTCAACCACCGGCTTCGCGGCGCGGCCAGCGACGAAGATGCCGATTTCGTCCGGCAATTAACCGTCCGGCATGGCCTGGCGTTCCACGCCGGAGAGGCCCCCGACTTTTCCACCAAAGCCCTGGAAACCGCCGCGCGTGCAGCGCGGCTCGTTTTTTTCGCGGAAACCGCTCGAGCGTACGGCACAAACCACCTGTTCCTCGCACACCACGCTGATGACCAAGTCGAAACGTTCATTTTTCGCCTGCTTCGCGGGACGGCGTCGCCCGGCCGGGCAGGGATGCGGGCCGGGACCGTGCACCGGGTCGGCGACCTGGAATTGATCATTCACCGTCCTTTGCTGGCGGCGTGGCGGGCTGATCTGCTTGCGTACGCGAACGCGCGCGGCCTCGCCTGGCGCGATGATGCAACCAATGCGGAGCCGGTGACCGCGCGCAACCGGGTGCGTCACGAACTTATTCCGCTGGCCGAATCGATCATGGGACGCGCCGTCAGGCCGGCATTGCTGCGCTGCCTCGAAATCAGCCAGGATGAAGAGCGTTTTCTCGAAGCGGCTACGCCTGATCTCTGGCAACGGGCCGATCTGCCGGTGGACCAGCTCCGGCTATTGCCGGCGGCTTTGCAGCGGCGGGTGGTACACCAGTGGTTAAGACGCCTCGGAGTTCCGGACGTCGGCTCCGCCGAAGTCGAGGCCACGCGTAACCTGGCGCTCAGACTTGACCCGGCCAGGATCAACCTGCCGGGTGGAAACCAGGTGCGACGGCGGCAAGGAAGGATTTTTATCGAGCTTCCGGCCGGCGGCGACGTCCCCATCCTCCCCGCCGGCGATGCTGCAGCGGACAAACTATCCCCCCTGATCAATCAGCGCACGCCTTGCGAGTAGGCGACCACCTCCAGGCACAACTCCTGTTGGCGATCCAATGGTACTTGCGTCCAGCGTACCCCGGAGATCGCTCCCTCCAGGCGCAGCAAGCCGTCAATGCCTCCTTGCCAACCCTGTCTTAAAAGGCGTTGCCAAGCCTTGCCAGCGCCGATTCGGATGAGAGCGTCCGCATCCGTGATTCCTACCTGCCTCAACCGCACCGCTAACCCGAGGTCGATATTCGGGAGTGATTCAATTGATTTACTCATCTAAACTTACAACGTTCTGACGAGAACCGGATTAAGATTAATCGGAAAAGCAGCCGGAAAGCAACCGCTTATTTATTATAATAACTGGCATTCATTTATAATATCTGGCAATGCTGGCGGCCGGTCCGGGCCGTGACTGTTCCGCTGACGAGCGGTCAGCCCCTCGTCGCCGGCTTCCCGTTTTCCGGTAACCCGGTGTCTACAGCGCCGAGTTGCGGTTTGGCAGGAATTCCGATTCGAGGGCGAGCGCGGCGGCCCCGATGATGCCGGCGTCATTGCCGAGGGTGGCAGGCACCACCTCCAGTTTCTCCCAGAACGTTCGTTCGCACCGGCTTTCGATCGTCCTGCGGATAGGCCCGAAAATAAGGTCGCCGGCTTTGGCCACTCCGCCGCCGATGACGATGCGGTCCGGGTTGATCAACCATATGGCATTGACCAACGCCACGCCGAGCTTGAGGCCGATGTCTTCCCAGAGCTGTTTGGCCAGGGGATCACCCGCGTTTGCCGCCGCGGCGAGCTGCGGCAGGTCGGCATCAACGTCGGAAATCGCCTTGCCGGACAGCGCGTAGATCTCCTTGGCCCGCTCGGAGATGTGCACATGACCGACGTAAGCCTCGACTGCGCCTTTGTTGCCGTAGACGAAGTCTTTTCCTTGATAATCGATCGAGGTCTGGCCGATCTCGCCCGCCACCTTCGTGGCGCCCCGGTGCAGCCGTCCGTTGATGATGATCCCGCCGCCGATGCCGGTGCCCAGCGTCACGCAAATCACGTGCGGCAGATTCTGGCCGGCACCGTGTTTCCACTCGGCGTACGCCATTGCCTTGGCGTCGTTCTCGAGGTTGGTGACCAGCCCGGTCCGTTCGCTCACTACCGCGCGCAGCGGGATACGATGCCAACCCTTGACGTTGGTCAGGTTGACCACAATGCCCGCCGCCGGATCGATGATGCCCGGTACCCCGAAGCCGACGGCTTCAATTTCGGGGTGCTCATGTCGAAGCCGTAAAATTTCCTGTACGATGGACTGGATTAACGCTGCCGTATCGCCGTCCTGGCGGGTTGGGATGACGTCGCCGCGCGCGATGATCCGCCCGTCTTGAACGACGCCGGGTTTGATGCTGGTGCCGCCGAAATCGATGCCGAGGGAGATAGGACCGTTCATGAGCCAAGAGGATTTTGTGACGCGATGATTCTGAGCCCCTCAAGGGTGAGGTCTGGATCGACGATTTGCAACTCGGGAAGTTTGGCGGCGATCAGGGCCGCATAACTGCCGGTCGCCACGATTTTGGCCTTGCCGGCAAGTTGGGCCACGATCTCGGTCACGATTTGCCGCACGAGACCGCGGTAACCGTAGACGGCGCCGGCCAGCATCGCTGCGCGCGTCGATTTACCGATCACCTGAACGGGTTCCTCAAGGTCGATTCGCGGCAGCAACGCCGTCCGATCATACAGGTAATCGGTCATCACCCCCAAGCCCGGAGCGATCACTCCCCCGAGGTAAGTTCGTTCCTGCGAAACGATGTCAAAGGTGACGGCGGTACCGAAGTCCACCACGATCGCCGGAGCACCGTGGCGGTGCACCACGCCGACGGCGTTTGCCAGGCGGTCCGCGCCGATGTTGTCCGGTTCGGGAAAATCGATGCCGATGCCCAGGTTCAGCCGGGGCGTCAATTCGAGCAGCCGTCCCCGGAACATCCGTCGTAAGACACCGGTCTTTCGAGGTACGACCGAGCCCACCACGGCGCTTTCGAACTTCCACCCGCCTATCGCCCGGCGGAGGGCCTCCACGGAAAGCGTCCGTGTCGGAATCACTTTTTTTCTCAACAACCGGTCGCGGTCGCTCAGGGCGAGTTTGGTCGAGGTGTTGTTAAGGTTAACCAAAAGGTAATCGGCCACGGCAGAGAATGCCACAGATGGAAGAGAGTGTCGGGTGCCGGTCACACGGCGGGCACCACGTAAGAGTTCACACGGCGAACACGGCGAGCCACGGCGACCACGGCGGCAAGAGGAAAGGGTTCGGCGTTCGGAGCGGCATCCTGGAGGGTGGGTGCGAGTGTCAAGCTCACAGTTGCCCAGGGTTTCTTAATCTGTGTCAAGCTGTGTAATCTGTGGATGTTTCCTCTTTTCTGCGTTCTCTGCGTGTTCTGCGGATAATTCTGTCTTCCCGCCGTGGCGCCGTGTCACCCGACACCCGGCACCCGGCACTCGACACCCGCCACCCCCCACTCTACCTTCTCCCATGCTTAGTCTGCCCCTGCGCCCCCGGCGTTTGCGCGCTTCGGCTTCCGTCCGCAACCTGGTAAGGGAGTGCCGCCTGCACCGTCAGCAGCTCATTTTGCCGGTCTTCGTCTCGGAAAAGGCCGGTGAACCGCAGCCGGTGAAGAGCATGCCGGGCGTGGTGCAACATTCTTTGGCATCGTTGGTTGAAGAGACCCGCCGGATCAGTGATGCGGGTCTTCCGGCGATCCTGCTGTTCGGCATTCCCTCGGAGAAAGACGAAGGGGCCAGCCAGGCTTACGCCGCTAAAGGCATCGTGCAGCGAGCGGTGCGTGCCGTGAAGCAAGCCGCGCCGGGGCTGACCGTCATCACCGACGTCTGTCTCTGTGAATACACGTCGCACGGCCACTGCGGTCTCGTCGAGGGTCACCGCGGCGATTACCGGGTCGTCAACGACGCTTCGGTGGAACTGCTGGCCCGCACGGCCCTCAGTCATGCCGAGGCCGGGGCCGATGTGGTTGCTCCCAGCGACATGATGGATGGCCGGGTCGGTGCAATCCGGTCCGCTTTGGACAGTCACCGTTACCACGACGTCGCGATCATGAGCTACGCGGCAAAGTTCTGCTCGGCTTTTTATGGCCCCTTCCGGGATGCGGCGGAAAGCGCGCCGCAGTTCGGCGACCGTCGCACCTACCAGATGGATCCGGCCAACGCCCTGGAAGCCCTGCGCGAGGTGGCGATCGACGTCGAGGAGGGCTGCGACCTGCTCATCGTCAAGCCCGGGCTGCCGTACCTGGACCTGTTGTGGCGGGTCAAGGAACGGTTCGAACTGCCGACCGCGGTGTACAACGTCAGCGGTGAATACGCCATGTTGAAAGCGGCGGCCATGAACGGCTGGCTCGACGAGAAACGGGCAGTCCTCGAACTCATGACCGGCTTTCGCCGGGCCGGCGCCGACATGATCATCACTTACTGGGCCAAGAACCTGGTCCCGTGGTTGGACGAGGAAACTTAAAGGGGCTTTCCGGCGCCCAGGCGCAACTTCACGGGCGGGAATGGGTTTTATTCATCGTATGAAAATTCGTTCGCTCCTCCGCCTCCTGCCTGCGGTCGCGCTGGCCGCCACCCTCGGGACCGCTGTTGCCAAGCCTAAAGCCAAAGCTTCGCCGTCGCCAAGTCCTGCGGCGGAAACTCAGGACACCACCGCCGCATCGACCTCGGCTGATACGAATGCTCCCGCCGGGGGCAAAAAGCGTACGGTCTCGCCCGATTCGATCAAGAAGCGGTTTCTCACCGAACTTCAACACCAGGCCGGGCTGACCACGGCGCAGGAGCCTAAGGTTAAGCCGATCATCGACAAGTACGTCAACGACCGTGAGGCGGTGAAGAACGATACCTCGCTGAACACCGCAGGCAAAAGGGATAAACTCAAGCAACTGCGCGTCCAATACGAATCTGACATCAAAGGGGTACTGACGCCTGACCAGCAGAAAAAGTGGACCGCCTACAGAGAAGGTCAGAGGGAAAAATTGCGCGCCGCCCGGGAAAAAGCCGCAGGCAACCGCAAAGCATCCACGGGTAGCGCCGCCCAGCCGGCGACAGGTGCCAAGACCTCCCAATAACCTCCGCGCTGATTCCCCACAGAACGAAATCGGAAACACCCGCCGGCTGGCAGATGCAGCCGGCGGTTGTCGTTCGGCGAGGGGCTCCGGAAACATCAGCCATTTGGGGTGTTTCCCGGCTCAGCCCAGAAACGGCAGGGGCCGGTTATTGGATCGCAGGTAAACCAGATACAGCCCGACCAGCAGGAAACCGGTCGCAGGGGCCCAAGCGGCTACAGGCGGCGAAATCCGGAAACCTTGGCCCAAAGCGAGGAAGATATTGCTGGAAGTGTACAGGCCGATAAATAGAAACAGCCCTCCGGCCACGCCGCCCAACGCGCCTCGACGGGAAAAGACCACGCACATCGGACTGGCCACCAGCACCACCACCAGCGCGTTCCACGGAAGGGCGTACCGGTACCAGAACTGAGTTTGGTACTCCGCAAGGTTGGCCGGCGGGAAATCGGCGTTTGCCCGCAGGTAATGTTCTAACTGCGGTACGGTCATGAATTTACCCTTCAAAGCCGAACTTCCGAGCTGCCAGGGCGTTTCCGTCCAGCCCGGCACATCCCGTTTATTAAAATATTCCTCCTTCACCACGTCGCCGGAAGCATTCACGTACGTGACCTTGCCGGTAATAAACGTCCACACGTTACGAACCCGGTCGTGCTCTGCAGAACGCGCATAAAGCGTGTAGAAAATCACGCCGGCGGCATTTTCCTGGATCACCTGCAAACCGCTCAACTGTTCGGACTTCGTGTTCAGATGCTGGATGAACCACGTCCGGTGATCTTTCCGGTTCACAAATATGTGCCCGTCCAGGTTGGTTGTCTTCGATCGGCCGCGGACCACCTCGTCAATCATGTAAGTGGCCGCGTATTCACCTTTCGGGGCCAGCTCGAAATTCAGAAAGGTGCAGACGCCCGTCAGGATCAGACCCACGATGATTACCGGCATCAATACCCGCACGACGCCGCGGCCGGCGGTGAGCATCGAAACGATTTCGTTCCGGCGGGACATGCGGGTCAGCACGTAGAGCAAGCCCAGCAGGATGGCCAGCGGTATCCAGTTCACGAGGATGAACGGGAGTTGGGTCAGATAGTACAGCGCGATCATGCCGACCGACAGGTGCGCATCCTGGAAGTTGGCCGTGTTTTCGCCGAGATCGTAGATCAGCCAGATCGCCACCATCCCGAAAAGCGCGTAAAAGAACGGCACCAGGAAGTTCTTAAGCAGATAACGGTCAAAGATTCCGAACACCGGTACTACTTAACGCATCACCGCCGGGTGTCGAGCGCCGGGTACAGCTCGGAGTTTGGAGTTCGGAGTTCGGAGTTCGGAGAAAAGAGAAAACATCCACAGATTACACAGATTGACACAGATTATTGAGACTTAATCGATACGATCATGGTCATTGCCCCCCGAATTTTTCGATGATCATATTTGTTAAAGCTCAATAAGGGCACACGGCGGCCGCAGCGGAGGAGAATCACACGGCGAACACGGCGAAAAGAGGGGGAAAGAGTTCGGAGCGGCAGAGAATGCCACAAATGAAGAGGCGCCGATGCCGTCGTGAGATGTCTTTTGAATCTGTGTCAATCTGTGGATGCTCTCCTTTTCTGCGTTGTCTGCGTGTTCTGCGGATGAAAAATGGGACGTACGAGCGTATTTTTGGGATCCTGTGATTGCCCTGCGAGAGGATTTTGATGATGACTTTGTTCGGAGCATCCGTGAGACGTTCGACCGCGACGGGCTGCTTTCGACCGCAAAAAACTTTGAATACCGGCCCGAGCAGCAGGAGATGGCGGTGGCGGTGGCTCGCGCCTTATCCGAACAGCATCACCTGGTGGTCGAGGCCGGCACAGGCGTGGGAAAATCCCTGGCTTACCTGATGCCCGCCGTACAGTTCGCGCTGGATAATCAGCGCAAAGCCATCATCTCGACGCACACGATCAACCTGCAGGAGCAACTGCTCCAGAAAGACATCCCGATCGTCCGGCGCTTGCTTGACCGGCCGTTCGAGGCGGCTCTGCTGAAAGGCCGGCAGAATTACCTGTGCCCGAACCGGCTGGCCCGGGCCCTGCAGAGTCAGACCGAGCTGTTCACCAGCCCCGAGCAGGAAGAACTGCGCCGGATCCATGCCTGGAGCCAGCGCACCACCGAGGGTACCCTCAGCGACTTTGACGTCGAACCCGACCCGGCGGTTTGGAGCCAGGTTTGCAGCGAGGCGCACATTTGCACGCCCAAGAGGTGCGGGCCGGGCGGCAATTGCTTTTACCAGCGTGCCCGCAAACAACTGATCAGCGCCGACGTGGTGGTGGTGAATCACACGCTCTTTTTTCTGGCGCTGGACAACGCGGGCGAGCCTGAGAACCGCGCATCCGGGTACCTTTTCGCGAATGACTTCGTCATTTTCGACGAGGCGCATACGCTTGAAGCCGTTGCGTCCCGCCAGATCGGGATCGGCGTTTCCCAGTACGGGCTGCGCCAAGCCTTGCAACGCCTTTACAACCAGAAGACGCAGAAAGGCCTGTTTGCGCTGCTGCGCGAAGCCGGTGCGGTACGCGAGACGGCCGAAGCGCAGGATGCCCTGGACCGCTTCTTCCGCGGCATTGAAGAAGCTGCCGATTTCCGCAAAGGACGCGAATGCCGGATCCGCCAGCCCGACCTGGTACCCGATTCGATCACGACCGCACTGGCGCGGGTGCAGTCAGCCGTGGTCGGCTTGGTCAAGAAAACTGAGGACGAGACCCTGAAGGGCGAATTGCAGGACCTGGGTCGCCGGATCCGGGACGCCCGGGTCGGGATTGCCGGCTTTCTCAGCCAGACCGAGGAAGATCACGTCTACTGGATCGAGCGCACCGGCAAAACCGGGCAATACCTGAACCTGCACGCAACGCCGGTGGACGTTTCGGGGACGCTTGAGCGTCTGCTGTTTCCGGAAGGCCGCACCTGCATCATGACCAGCGCCACCCTGGGGGTCGGCCGCGAGGATCTGGCCTACTTTCGAAACCGGGTCGGCGCATTTGACGTGGAGGCCCGGCAGATCGGCAGCCCGTTCGATTACGAAAAGCAGATGCGCTTGTTCGTCGTGCAGAAAATGCCCGACCCTCGCGATCCGCGGTACGAGGACGCCCTGGAGCACTGGATCAGCCATTTTGTGGACGAGAGTTGCGGGCGGGCGTTCGTCCTGTTCACTAACTACAAGACCATGACGGCCATGGCTGAGCGGATGGAAGCCGAGCTTTCCGAGCAATACACTTTCCTTGTGCAGGGCCAGGGCGCCTCGCGCACCCGTTTGCTGGATCGTTTCCGCAAGGCCGGCAACGGCGTCCTGTTCGGGACGGACAGTTTCTGGGCGGGGGTCGACGTCCCGGGTGAAGCGCTCTCCAACGTGATCATCACGCGCTTGCCGTTCGCGGTTCCCGATCACCCGTTGATGGAAGCCAAGCTGGAGTACATCCAGGCCAACGGCGGCGATCCGTTCTCGGAATATTCCCTGCCTGAAGCGATCCTGAAGCTCCGCCAGGGGGTCGGCCGCCTCATTCGGACGAAAACCGACCGGGGCATGGTCGTGATCCTGGATAACCGCGTCCTCACCAAACCGTACGGACGCGCCTTTCTGCAGGCGCTGCCGAAGTGCAAAGTGGAAATCGTTAAATAATCCACGGGAGGCCATGAACGCTGTTGATGTGTTTTGTTCCAACCTGCAGGACGCCCTGGCCGGGGGCGCGTTTCGTAAATTGACCCTGGGAAAGCTGCGTGACGAACTGGCGGACCAGGAACACGTTTACGTGCGGCCGGTGGAAGTGCGGGGCGAACTGCAACTCTCTTTTGTGCATCGTTACCCGGATCACGATACCACCAAGAACTTTCCACCGGCAGACGCTCTGGCCCGGATCCGCACCTGGCTGGGCACGGCGTCATTGGCCGCGACCCTGTTTACCACGGCTGAAAGGGTCCAACTGCGGTTCAACCGGCGGGGTAAACCGCAGCTTCAGCGCCAGCGAGAAACCGGGGAACCGCCTTCGCTCCAGCACGACCAATCCAAGGCACGGCTGTTGCAGGACGAGCGTTTTCTGGTCCAACTCGGCGTGCTGGATCCCGCTGGGAAACCCAGGCCCCAGATGGGCGATAAGTACCGCCAAGTGCACCACTTCATCGAACTGGTGGCCCCGCTCACCCGCGAGATGCAGCCGGGCGAACGCGTCAAAGTGGTCGACCTCGGCTCCGGCAAAGGTTACCTGACGTTCGCATTGTACGTGTTTCTGACCGGGAAGGGCCTGCAGGCGGAGGTCACGGGCGTCGAACAGCGCCGGCCTTTGGTGGACCTCTGCAACGAGATCGCCGGAAGCTGCGGCTACGGCGGATTGCGGTTTGAAGCCGCCCGGATTTCCGAAACCAGCCTTGCCGGCGCTGACCTGGTCGTGGCCCTCCACGCCTGCGACACCGCTACCGATGACGCCTTGCTGGCTGCAATCCGGGCGGGTGCACGCTGGATCCTGGCTGCGCCGTGCTGCCACCAGGAAGTTCGTCCCCAGATCCGGCCGCCGGAGGGATTGGAACCGCTCTTCCGTTTCGGCATCCAGGTGGATCGCCTGGCGGAATCCGTCACCGATACCATCCGGGCGCTGTGCCTCGAGGCTGCCGGCTATGAGAGCCGGATCCAGGAATTCATCAACCTGGAACATACGCCCAAGAACCTTCTCATCCTGGCCGCCAAACGCCCGAAAACCGTTGATCAATGCCGGAAATGGCAGGAGGTCATCGCGTTCCAAACCCGCTTCGGCATCCGGCGGCAACGCCTCGCCGACGCACTCGCAGCGGAAGCGGAGAAATGCCCTGACTGAAGCGACGCAGACGCCGGCGTGACCGGCGGGCAGCAGGCGTCACGCTCGGGTTTCGGGGCGAGGTTGAGGTTGACACCGCTGC